>JAYELL010000004.1 GCA_034717495.1 Chloroflexota bacterium
GTCCAAACCCTCCCCGCGTCCTTCGCGCCCTTCGCGCTTCGCTTCCTTCGCGACCCTTCGCGCCTTCGTGGTCCAAACCCTCCCCGCGTCCCCGCGTCCTTCGCGCCCTTCGCGCCCTTCGCGCTTCGCTTCCTTCGCGACCCTTCGCGCCTTCGTGGTCCAAACCCTCCCCGCGTCCCCGCGTCCCCGTGTCACCCGATGACCGCGGACCGCCGTCCTCAGTTGTTCTGGCGCCCAAGACAGGGTATAATAAAAGGGAATGGCACTCCTCCAGCCGGCCCTGCATTCTTGAAAGGAGCCACGCATGGTCAAAGTTTTTTCGACCATAATCGGTATACTGCTCAGTATCATCGGCATCCTGGCCTACATCTCGACACCCAAGAAGCACATCACCGCTCTGTTTCCCGCATTTGTGGGTTTTCCCATGGTGATCCTGAGCCTGGTAGCCGTCACCGACGACGAAAAGGCTGCTGCAGCAATGCACGGCGCCACCGCAGTCTCCGCACTGGGACTGATCGTTTCCCTCCAGGGATTGTTCTTCCCGCAACTGTTTCGATCCACTGCCGACAGCGACCCTGGCGAGCATCAAGAACGTACATCCGTACAGACGGCTACGGCGACCCTTTGCGGGATTAACCAGGTGATTGCCATCAAATCGTTCGTGGACGCCAGGCGCCACGAGGAAAATTTCGTCCTGAAACTCGAAACCGATTGATCAAAAAAGGATCGGAAAAGATCAGCGAGGATCTGCGCCGAAGGTCCGCGCAATCAGCGCTGAAAAGAAAAAACCACAACCGCAGCGCTGTGCTGAGCGAAGCCGAAGCACAGGTTCTGGCTTGTCCAGGCTAGGAGGCCCTGATGTCAAAGATGAAGCCCCACGAAAGGGTCAATGATATTCTGCTTGGGCCACTGGAACGGCCTGCCCTGCAGTGGTTTGCCGCTCACATGCCAGCCTGGGTCACTCCCGATGTTCTGACGATTATCGGCACGATTGGCGCGTTCATTATTGCCATCAGCTACTGGCTGAGTCGCAGCAACCCTGCCTGGTTCTGGGTGGCCAGCCTGGGCCTTTTCATCAATTGGTTCGGTGACAGCCTGGATGGCACCCTGGCACGCTATCGCAACATCCGGCGGCCAAAATATGGCTTCTTCGTCGATCATACTGTGGACGCCTTCAACGAGATGGTGGTCATCCTTGGCCTGGGGCTGACCCTCTTTATCCGATTCGACTTCGCAGCCATGGCCCTTATCGGATACCTGCTCATGTCGGTGTTGGTCTATGTCACGACCTACGTGGATGGCGTCTTTAAAATCTCCTATGGCAGGTTCGGCCCGACAGAGATGCGGGCATTGCTGGTCATCCTCAATGCCCTGATGTTCTTCCTTGGTGCGATCTGGTTTACGCTTCCGGTCATCGGGATGATCTCCATCTATGATGTCCTGGTCGGCCTTGTGGCAACCGCCCTGATTATCGTATTCGTTGTATCATCCTATCGAAAAGCGCGGGAGCTTGCCCTTGAAGATCCCCCACCAAAGGTTCCATAACTCCTTGTGGATCAATGCAATTCGACATGCCGGGATGGCACACGGCTTCTTGCGCTATCCCTCCAATATTGACAATTGGCAATTGACCGGTAACCATTGACAATTAGCCCGGGAGGACTTGATATGGCCGAGTTGATTCATTTCTGGGAACAACCGAAAACACCACCGGCCGTGATGATTGCTGGCTGGTACCAATGGGCCGACGCGGGAAACATCTCCTCTGGCCTGCCCGAATACCTGATCAAACATGGCGATGCCAGGCGAATCGGTGAGATAAACCCCGACGGTTTTTACCTTTTTCAGATTCCAGGTACCCATCACTTCCTGCGGCCGGAGGTCACTCTTAAGGATGGCCAGATCGCCGCCATGGAACATCGAAGCAACAATATCTATTTCAGCGATCAGGTGAACAATGGCATGGCCATCTTCCTGGGTGAGGAACCCCACCTCGATGCCGACCGCTACGCCCAGGCATTCCTGGATGCTGCCGAGGCCCTGGGGGTGAAGCGCATCGCCGCAGTAGCAGGTGTCTATGGCTCAATGCCCTACGACAGGGAGAGAGATGTCTCCTGCGTCTTTAGCCTGCCTGCCATGCAAGAGCAATTGGCTGATTATTCCGTTAGATTCTCTGAATATCAGGGCGGCGCGACCATTGGCACCTTCATTGTCGATCTGGCCAAACAAAGGGGGATCGAAATGGTGATCTTTTACGCCTACGTCCCCGCTTACGACTTTTCCGATCAGGATGAGATGGTGCAGGGTGTCCGGATCGACAATGACTTCAAAGCCTGGTATGAGCTTCTCAGGCGCATCAATCGTCTGTATGACCTGAGAATGGACCTGTCTCAACTGGAGCAATATGCCGACGACCTGGTTGCTTCCATGGCAGACAAGATCGCCGACCTGGACCGCATGATGCCCGAATTGAAGGTCCGGGACTTCATGAAAAAGGTCGACGAGGAATTCACCGAAAAACCCTACATGCCCCTGGACGATATCTGGGAAGAAGAGTTGGGAGATCTGCTGGCCGGTTTCGACAACGGGGATAACAAAGAAGACTGATCGACGGACGCCGGACTCTACCTCCGGCGCTTGCTGAACAGGTCGAGCATTACAGCCAGGATAAATATCACACCTTTGATGACCTGTTGGGAATAAGATGGCACTCCCATCAGATTGAGGCCATTGGACAATACCCCGATAATAAACGCGCCTACCAGCGTGCCCCCGATTCCGCCGACCCCGCCGAAGAGGCTGGTGCCACCCAGCACCGGCGCGGCAATCGCGTCCAGTTCCCAGCCCACGGCTGCGTTGGGCTGAGCAGACCACAGGCGTGCCGTCAATAGCACACCCCCTAACGCCGCGGTGAAACCACATATCACATACACGGCCAGAATGACCCGCTGCGTCGGGATTCCTGCCAAGCGGGCCGTCTCCTCGTTGCCTCCAGTGGCATACACATGCAGGCCAAAACGGGTATGGCGCAGGATGATCCACGCCACCACGGCCAGCACGATCATGATGACCACCGGCACGGGGATTCCAAGGATTTTGCCGTTTCCCAACCAGATGAAAAGCTCATCCAGTCCGGCAATGGGCCGGCCTTCGGTATACACCAGCGTGAGTCCCCGGGCAATTGCCAGCATGGCCAGGGTTGCCACAAAAGGTGGCATGCCCCCCTTGACGATCATAAGACCATTGATGCCTCCCAATGCCGCGCCCGCCAGCAAAGCCAGGGCGATCCCGGGAACCGTGCCCAGCCCCTGATTCACCGCCAGTCCGGCGGCCAGGACCCCCGCCAGCGCCATCACCGAGCCCACAGAAAGATCGATTCCAGCCGTAAGCATGGTGAAGGTCATGCCGATTGCAACGATGGCGATCATCGAGGTCTGCAGCGCCACGTTGATCAGGTTCGAACGGGTGCGGAAATCAGGCGAAAGAACAACAAAAACCAGGCAGATCACCATGAAGATGATCAAAACGCTGAAGCGGCGAAGCACGCCCGTCAGTTGAAAAGAGCTATTGCCCATGCAACCCACCATTGCCAGAGTTCATCGCAGCCATCGTTCCCGTAGCTGCCCGCATTATGTCATCTTGATTGGCCTCATCCCGGCTGAACTCCCCCTCAATTCGACCCTCGTGCATTACCAGGATGCGGTCGCTCACCCCCAGCACCTCCGGCAGTTCCGATGAGATCATCAGCACCCCAACCCCCTCCTGAGCCAGTTGACTCATCAGGCCGTGGATTTCGGCCTTGGCGCCCACATCGATGCCCCGGGTCGGTTCATCCAGGATAAGCACCCTGGGCTCGAGAGTCAGCCAGCGCGCGATGACGACCTTCTGCTGGTTACCGCCCGAGAGATTGCCCACACGCTGCAACAGGCTGGGTGTTCGAATGTCCAGCTTTTCCACGAATTCCCCGGCCAGGCGATTGATGCTGGAGAAGTTCAGAAAACCACCCGCGGTTACCTGGTCCATAGAACTGATGGTAATATTATTGCGCACCGCCATGCTCATGAACAATCCCAGTTGCTTGCGATCCTCAGGCACCAGGCCAATCCCCAGTTCGATGGCATCCGACGGCGACCTGAGTCGTACCTCCTCCTCCTCGAAGAGAATCTGCCCCCCCTTGACCGGCCGGATTCCAAAGAGTGTTTCCGCCAGCGCTGTCCGACCCGCGCCCACCAGGCCGGCGATGCCCAGGATCTCGCCCCGGTGAAGCTGCAGGTTCACACCATGCAGCTCTCGGCCATCCTCCAGATCGCGAGCCTCCAGCACGACCTCTCTTTTTTCGGTTGCTGCCTTCGGATACATCTCCCCCAACTCCCGTCCAACCATCATCTGCACGATCCTCTCCTCGTCCACGTCAGAGCTTCGCACGGTGCCAACGGTCTTGCCATCGCGCAGCACAGTGACCCGGTCAGCGATCTCGAAGATCTCCTCCAGGCGATGAGAGATGAAGATGAGCGACACCCCGTCCGCCCGCAGGGATCGCATTTGCTGAAACAGGATGTCGGTCTCCCTGTCTGTCAGGGCCGAAGTCGGTTCATCCATCACGATCAAATCGGCACTGAGCGAGAGGGCTTTTGCCACCTCAATCATCTGCTGCTGCGCGATGCTCAGGCCCATCACCTCGGACCTGGGATCAATCTCCATATCGAGACGATCAAGCAGCCGCTGGGAGTCATCGTAGAGGCAGGACCAGTCGATGAAGGATGGGATGGCCCGCTGCGGTTCCCGACCCAGGTAGATGTTTTGACCCACCGTCAGGTAGGGGATCAGCGACAATTCCTGGTGGATCATGCTGATGCCCAGATCCTGAGCATCGGAAGGCGAGTTGATATCCACCTGGCGGCCCCGCAACAGGATTCGTCCCTGATCGCTGGGCTGGGCGCCGGTCAGTATCTTCATCAAGGTACTTTTGCCGGCGCCGTTTTCACCCACCAGGGCATGTATCTCACCCGGTGCTACCTCGAAGTCAACCTGGTCGAGAGCCTGAACACCGGGGAATGATTTTGAGATTCCTTCCATCTGCAGGAAGGTCTTGTCAGGGGAGTCGGTCACAGTGAAATGGTCAATAATCGATTGTCGATAGTCACTTGTCAATGACGGCGGCATGAGCAACACCAGGTGCTGCCGAAAGAAGTTCAGGCTGGGTGAAGCTCCTTCAGGGTAACCGGTCAACTGCAGAAAACACCGCGATTTGATGCATCAGACCTGAATGAACCGCAGACCTGTGCTGCCCACTCCGGGGCACCTGACGGTGAGCGTAGCCGAAGTATGACGCTGATGAACGCAGATTATCGCTGATCAATCAAAAAAAGATCAGCGATAATCTGCGCCGAAGGTCTTCGTAATCGGCGTTCCTCTGACTCATCCAGCTTAGGACTACGATTCCTATTGCGTGAACGAGGGTGCGTACTCGATAATGGTCTCCAGGGTGACCAGGCCCAACTGGACCGGTATGTACTCCACGATTGGATCGCCGTTCAGGAACTTGACCGCATTCTCCACCGCCAGCAACCCCATGGTCCTGGGCTTCTGTGCAATGGTGGCATCCAACCGCCCACTATCGACCGCAAGCAGGGCATCGTAGACGGCGTCGAAGCCTGTGAAGTTGATCTCATCGGCTCGTCCGGCGTCCTCAGCTGCCTCCAGCGCACCCAGGATCATTTCATCGTTGTGAGCGAAGACGGCGTCGATCTCCGACTGGGCCTGCAGGATGTTCTCGAACACCGTATAGCCCTCATCCCGGTTGAAGTTGGCTGTCTGCTGGGCCACGATCTCCAGGCCGGGACACTCCGCCGCCAGATACTCGTTGAAGCCCTGGCCGCGCTCCCGGGCTGCCGATGTGCCGGCGATTCCCTGAAGCTCCACTACCTTGCCGCTGCCTTCGAGCGCTTCACAAAGATATTCGCCAGCCATCTGCCCGCCGAAAACATTGTCGGAGGCGATATGGCCCACGATCTCTCCACCGGCCGCCGCACGATCGACGGTCAACACCGGGATCCCCGCCTGATTGGCCTTCTGGATCGAAGGCACAATGGCGTCCGCATCGGTGGGGTTGATCAGCAAGGCGTTGACACCCCGCTGGATCAGATCCTCGATATTGGTCGCTTCCTTGGCCGGATCGTCCTGGGCATCGGTGACGATCAACTTGACACCCTGGATGTCAGCCTGACTCTTGGCGCCCTCCTGCAGATCCACGAAGAAACGATTGTTGAGCGTGGAAAGCGACAGTCCGATCGTATAGTCGCCGGCAGGCTGGCTAACCATGCCAGAACCGGAGATCAACGCCAACTCGATGGGCTTATAGTCGGGCACCTCGGCCCCACCGATGTGGTCGATGGCAATTTTGACACTCTCGTTGCCCATGGTCCAGGGCAACTGGCCAACCGTTGCCGCCAGCACCCCCGATTCGACGGCCAGCCGCGCAGCGTCGATAGCATCGAAACCGACGAAGGTGATCTCCCGCGTCCGGCGCGCCGCGTCCGACGCCTCGATGGCGCCCAGGATCATCTCATCGTTGTGGGCAAAGACACCATCGATCTCGGGCTCGGCCTGCAGGATGTTCTCAAACACCGTGTAGGCCTCATCCCGGCTGAAGTTGGCCGTCTGCCTGGCGATGATTTCGATGCCCGAACATGACTCACTGGCCATGACCTTGTTGAAACCTTCGCTGCGATCCCGGGCAGCCGACGTGCCGGCGATTCCCTCCAGCTCAACCACATTGCCAACACCGCCCAGAATTTCGCACAAAGCAGCGCCGGCCGTTTCGCCACCCTGAACGTTGTCGGAAGCGATGTGGGAGACAATCTCGCCCCCATTGGCGCCGCGATCCACGGTAAAGACCGCAATGCCAGCCTGGTTGGCCTTCTGAATCGACGGCACAACCGCGTCGCTGTCGGTCGGATTGACAATGATCGCCCGGACCTTCTGCTGGATCAGGTCTTCGATGTTGGCAGCCTCCTTGGCAGAGTCATCCTGGGCATCGGTGACGATCAGCTCGAATCCACCTGCCTTGACGGCATCCTGGGCACCTTCCGCCAGGCTCACGAAAAAGGGATTATTCAGCGTGGAGAGAGAGAGGCCAATGCGGGTCAACACAGCCGTGCCCGCATCATCGACCTTCTCTACCGCCTCAGCCGTCACAAGCGCAAGGTCCACCGGGATATAGTCGCTCACATCCTTGCCGGCCAGATGATCCACGGCGGTCTGTACACCCAGAATACCCATTTCCGACGGAAGCTGGGCGACGGTACCCTGCAGCCTGCCACGGTCAATGGCCCGCTTGGCATCATTGATGGCGTCGAAGCCCACGAAGACGATCCCTTCGGCACGATCGGCAGCTTCGGCCGCCTCGATCGCACCCAGAACCATCTCATCATTGTGGGCAAAGACACCATCGATCTCCGGGTTAGCCTGAAGAATATTCTCGAAGACGGTGTACCCCTCGTCCCGGTTGAAATTGGCCGTCTGTTTGGCCACGATTTCCAGACCGGGGCACTCTTCCGCCAGATACTCGTTGAATCCCTGCCCTCGCTCACGGGCTGCCGACGTGCCGGCAATGCCCTCCATCTCGACAACGTTGCCCGATCCGCCCAGGGTCTCGCAAATGTAAGCGGCTGCCTTCCGGCCACCCGCCACATTGTCGGAGGCGATATGGGCGACGATCTCACCCCCATTGGCACCACGGTCAATGGTGAAGACGGGAATCCCCGCCGCGTTGGCCTTTTGAATGGAGGGAATCACAGAGTCCCCATCGGTGGGATTGACCAGCAAAGCAGCCACGCCCTGTTGAATCAGATCCTCGATATTGGTGGCCTCCTTGGCCGGGTCATCCTGGGCATCGGTGACCACCAGGTCAACGCCCAACTCACGAGCCTTGCCATTGGCGCCGTCCCGCAGCGTTACGAAGAATGGGTTATTCAGCGTCGACACCGACAGCCCGATACTGGTCTTGTCGCTACCTGCCGGGCCCGGCGAGCCGCACTGGGTCAATATCAGTGTCAGCACAATCAGCAGGGCAAAAATCAGATACTTTCGATGTTTCATCACGATCCTCCATGGGTTTGAATGGTCAGCGTACAGCCTTGTACACCAACAGTGCCAGGGCAATCACAACGCCGGTGACTACCGGCTGGTAAAAAGAAGGTACGTTCAACAGATTAAGGCCGTTGTTCAGGACGGCAATGACAAGCACGCCCAGCAGGGTGCCACCAAGCCCACCCTCGCCACCGGCAAAACTGGTGCCACCGACGACAACCGCAGCGATGGCATCGAACTCATAGGCCAGGCCGGCCGTCGGCTGGGCGGAATTCAGGCGGGCAATCAGAATCATCCCGGCCAGCGCGGACAGGAATCCGGCCAGCACATAGACAAAGGAGGTGTACCGGTCCACGTTGATGCCCGCGTAGCGAGCAGCCACCGGGTTGTTGCCCAATGCGTAGATGTACTGGCCAATGAACGTGCGGTTCAGAATAATCCAGTTAACAATGTAGACCAGGGCCATGATCAGGATGGGCATCGGTATCGGACCAATCGAACCCTTGGCGATGAAGCGAAAGCTGTCCGGCAAACCGGTGATGGGACGGCCCTGGCTGTAGGTGAGGGCCAGCCCGCGCGCGATCGTCATCATGCCCAGAGTCGCCACAAAGGGAGGCACCCGCGCCTTCGTGATCACCAGGCCGTTAACCAGTCCCAGCAGGGCACCCAGCGCCAGCCCGATCCCCACCGCCGCCGGTACGGCAACACCTTTTTGCATCATGTCGGCTGACACAATGGTGCTCAAGGCTAGAATCGAGCCGACCGAGAGATCGATTCCTGCGGTCAGGATGACAAAGGTCATGCCGACGGCGATGATGCCATTGATCGTCGACTGTTTCAACACGTTGACCATGTTGTCGACCGTCAGAAAACGATCGGAGAGCAAAGTCAGCGCAGCGCACAACAGTAAAAAGGAGAGTGCAAGGCCATAGCGTTGCATGATCTCCCGCACGCCTATCGATGGTCGCAGTGAGACACTGTTAGCAGACATGCTCAATCCACCAATGCACTGGTGCCGTCCAGCAGGCCAAGCAGGTCCTGGCGCTCCGGCAAGGAAGGTTGGGCGCCAAATCGCGTAGCAGCCAGGGCGCCGGCCGCGTTGCCCCAGCGTGCCGCTTCGAAGACCGGCTTTCCTTCTGCCATGGCCACCGCGAGACCTGCCACGAAAGCATCGCCGGCAGCCGTGGTATCGACAACCTGAACCGGAAAGGCAGGCACTGTTTGGCTGCCTTGCAGTCCCAGTACCAGGGCGCCTTGGCTGCCCAGCGTCAGCACCACGATATCAGGACCCAGCTCCCGTACCGCCGAGGCAACCGCCCCGAAATCGGCGGAGTCGGATTGGGAAATGCCAGCCAGCGCCAGCGCTTCACCTTGATTGGGAATCAGAACATCCACCATCTCCAGCAGGTCCGCGGAAAGGGCATCGGCCGGCACCGGGGCAGGATTCAGAACAACCGGGGTGCCGTGAGCACGAGCCACGGAAGCCGCGTGCGCCACCGTTTCCAGTGGGCTTTCCAGTTGCAGAAGAAGAAGATCCGCGGTGGCGATGGCTTCTTCGGCGGCATCCACATCGGCCGGGGAAAGCTCAGCATTGGCGCCCGATGCCACGACGATGCAGTTCTCGCCGGCATCGTCGACAATGATCATCGCGACGCCGCTGGCTACGCCCGATTGTTTGATCACGTGCTGGGCATCGACGCAGTTGGCCGCCAGGTTCAAAAGAAGTGGCCGGCCGAAGTCATCGTCGCCTACCCGGCCAACCATGCCAACCCTGGCACCCAGCCGGGCCGCGGCTACAGCCTGATTGGCGCCTTTGCCACCGGGCACGGTATGAAGGTCATGGCCGATAATCGTTTCACCCGGTTGGGGAATACGCGGCGAACGAATCACCAGGTCCATATTGAGGCTACCGACGACGGTGATCCGTGCGTTCATGCAAACAGGGTCCTTTCGGTGACGCAACGATGCTGAAAGAAGTTCATGACGTGGCACCCAGGCCAGTTGAATAGCAAGTATAACACATCGAATCGACGCTGCCCATCGAATTGTAACCATGTTTGTGAAGTTGGTCAACCCGCCGGGGCCCACGGGCATGCCTATCCCGGTTGAGGTTTCAAAGTGGCATTGCTCTCGTGTTGGCATCCGGACAGCCCCCCCGGCCCCCCCAGAGGGGGGTGATCTGACCTGGATTCCCCCCTTTGGGGGGTTAGGGGGGCCAAACACCCATGGAAAAAACTCGCTGTTGCGTCGCTCCCGCGGTCATCCTCGCGGACGCGGGGAACGCGGGAGTCCATCGAGGTCGCCCGTGACGATTGGTAGTCCTGGGCGTGGCAAGTTTCTAAGCACGCTCTCGCCGACAGGCGTGCACCACATTGTCATTGCGAGAAGGCCCCCCGGGCCGACGAAGCAATCTCAAGGTTTCTCCGGAAACCAACCTTTGTGACGCAACAATGCACGAGACTGCCACGTCGATCCAGGATACCATGGCCTTGCATCCGCCGGGGTTTCTATCAAAAAATTCACTTATTCATTGAGGAACTTCAAGTTTATATTGACTTTTCTTAATTCCTGTGTTAACCTTCTTTCTGTCGGGTAGAAACCAGTCACCACCCTGGAACCTTTTGCCGTTGGCAACGTATCACTCTTTGAACAGACGGAACCTCCCTGGAGCGTAACGACTCATGAGCGGTGATTTCAAACAGATGCGTCCCTTTTTCATCATCTGGGGCGGACAGGCCCTCTCCCTCCTGGGCAGCAGCCTGGTACAATTCTCTCTGGTCTGGTGGCTGACCGAATCAACCGGCTCGGCCACGGTGTTGGCGACGGCGACCATGGTCGCCATTCTGCCTGGCATTTTTATTGGCCCTCTCGCAGGTGCCCTGGTAGATCGCTGGAAACGTCGCTGGGTCATGCTGGTCGCCGATGCTATCGGCGCATTGGCTACCCTGGGGCTTGCCATCGTTGCCTGGCAGGGGCTCATGGAGCCGTGGCACGTGTATATCACCATGTTCGTCCGGGCGTTGGCCGGCGCCTTCCACTGGCCCGCTATGCAGGCATCCACCTCACTGATGGTGCCGGATAAGCATCTGTCCCGGGTTGCCGGCCTCAACCAGACCTTGCACGGCGCTATGAATATCGTCGCCCCACCCATGGGCGCTTTGTTACTCAGCCTGATGTCCATAGAGCGCATCATGATGATCGACGTCGCGACCGCCGCCTTCGCCATCGTGCCCTTACTTGTGATCGATGTGCCGCAACCGCCCAAAACAGAAGAGCCCCTTCCAGCAGACAAACCGTCGGTCCTGGCCGATGTCAAGATGGGCCTTCGTTACGTCTGGAGCTGGCCTGGCCTGATGATAATCATGGTCATGGCCATGGTCATCAATTTCACGGTCAATCCCGCCTTTACCCTGCTGCCCATTTTGGTTGTCGACAACTACGATGGCACCGCCTGGCACCTGGGCGGCATGGAGGCGGCCTTTGGCATCGGCGTGGTCCTGGGCGGCCTGGTCCTGGGTGCCTGGGGCGGATTCCGCAAGCGCGTCCATACTGCGCTTTTCGGCCTGATCGGCATGGGAGTCGGAATTACCATGCTGGGTGTTTTGCCGGCCGGCGCCTTCATTCTCGGCATGCTGGCGCTGTTTATCGCAGGAGTCATGAACCCCATCACCAACGGGCCCATCATGGCCTTGATGCAGGCCGAGGTGGCACCTGATATGCAGGGACGGGTCTTCACCCTGCTGGGCAGCGCCTCGATGGCCATGACACCCCTGAGTCTGGCCGTAGCCGGACCGATCGCCGACGCATTCGGTGTCCAGCTCTGGTACCTGCTCGGTGGATTGACCTGTATCATCATGGGGGTAGGTGCTTTCTTCATCCCCGCGCTGAACACCCTGGAAACCAACCCCAACGGTAAAGGGACCGATCAGGACACTGCCCCAGCCGTGGGCACATCCCTCCCGGTTGCAGAGGATCAGGCTTCGTAACCCAGCCTCACAATTGTCATTGCGAGAAGGCCCCTCTCCCCGCGTCCCCGCGTCTCCGTGTCGCCCCCTCACCGTGTCCCCTCCTCCCCGCGTCCCCTCTCCCCGTGTCCCCCCTCCCCGTGTCCCCCCTCCCGCTGGCGCCCGACCGCCCCCTATGGCATAATCCATCCCCACAACCATGCCACCTGGAGACCATCCATGCCCTTCGCTTTCGAATTTGCCACCACCCGTCGCATTCTCTTCGGCCCCGGCAGCCTGGGCAACCTGCCTGACATCGGGCAAACGCTGGGCCAGTCTCCCTTGCTGGTCACCGGCAGCCAGGCGAATCGATTCCCCTTGATCGAAATGCTGCAAGCCACAGGCCTGGAAACGACCATCTTCTCCGTCACCCACGAACCGACCACCCAGACAGTCCTGCAGGGCGTTTCGCTGGCCCGGGAATCCGATTGTGACATGGTCATCGCGATCGGTGGTGGCAGCGTCCTGGACGCGGGCAAGGCCATCGCCATGTTGATAGCCAATGGCGGAGAGCCGCTGGATTACCTTGAGGTGATCGGGCGCGGCCTGCCCATCACCGAGCCATCGGCCCCCTTCCTGGCCATTCCCACCACCGCCGGTACCGGCACCGAGGTAACCCGCAACGCCGTTTTGAAATCCCCACAGCACGGCGTCAAGGTCAGTCTGCGCAGCCCTTTCATGCTGCCGGCGATAGCGCTGGTCGATCCCCAATTGACCCACAGCCTTCCTCCCGGGATCACCGCCAGCACCGGCCTGGACGCCCTTACCCAGGTCGTTGAGCCCTATGTCTCCCACCGCGCCAATCCCCTCACCGACGGTCTATGCCGCGAGGCCATGGTGCGCGCTGCCCGTTCACTGGAAGCTGTCTGCCAGGATGGCGATGACGCGTCAGCGCGCTATGACATGGCCGTGACCAGCCTGTTTGGCGGATTGGCCCTGGCCAACGCGGGTTTGGGCGCCGTGCATGGCTTTGCGGGCCCCATGGGCGGCATGTTCCCGGCCCCTCATGGCGTGATCTGCGCCAACCTGCTGCCCCACGTCATGGCCGCCAATGTGCAGGCACTGCATACCCGCGACCCGGCGTCCCCGGCCCTGTCCCGCTACGACCAGGTCGCCCGCCTGCTGACCGGCCAGGTCGATGCCGCGGCGACCGATGGGGTCGCCTGGGTAGGAACCCTGGTGGACAAACTGGCCCTTCCCGCTCTTTCCGATTACGGCGTAACCGCGGATCTTTTCCCCGAGATCATCGAGAAAGCACAGCGGGCCAGCAGTATGAAAGGTAACCCCATCCAGCTCACCGAGGAAGAGCTTTTGTCCATCCTTGCCGCTGCCACCGGTTCGATGGGTCCTTGATGATCGGAATGTTAGAGAGTCGGAGAGTCCAAGGGTCGCCGTGTCCCCCCTCCCCGCGTCCCCGTGTCCCCCCATCCCCGCGTCCCCGTGTCCCCCCATCCCCCTCCCCGTGTCCCCCCATCCCCGTGTCGCCGTGTCCCCCTCCCCGTGTCCCTGCGTCGTCGTCGGATCATTTGTCAAAGAGGGTCAATCGTGGTAGAATTTCCGCTGCACTGGGGCGTCGTCTAATTGGCAGGACAACTGACTCTGGATCAGTAAGTTGGGGTTCGAGTCCCTGCGCCCCAGCCAAAACCCACGATTGCGACTAGCTGACTATGGTATCAGTTAGTCGCTTTTGCTTTCTCCGACCAACTGACTTTTTCCAACCCGAGTTGTCCTGTGACTCGTTGCTCAAAACCGTGATATATGATGAAACTGACCTCGTTACTTGCGACAAAAAGTTGACGCCATTCTGCAGTGACATTGACCTGGGCAGCATTCTGTCGGCCTGCTCCTCTCAGCGTAACGACACAGTTCGCCAGCTCCCACTTCTCGATCTCATCACACATTCAGCAGTTCCGAGGGGTCGAATTGGGGTCAGCACTCACCGAGGCACGCAGGGCACCCACGGGACTAATGCCGTTATCTGCAAGACAGGTCGCATTTCTTTGAAGATCCTTTGTACTCCATAGGATCTTCACACCGCGCTTCCACCGAAAAAACCAAATGGACTCATCTCAACTCAACTGGATTACCAACTTCATCTGGGGCATTGCAGACGACGTGCTGCGCGATCTCTACGTGCGCGGCAAGTACCGGGATGTCATCCTGCCCATGACGGTCATCCGCCGGCTTGATGCGGTGCTTGAACCGAGCAAACAGGCCGTGCTCGATATGAAGGCCAACCTGGATCAGGTGGGCATCGTGGACCAGAGATTGGCCCTGCGCCAGGCCGCCGGCCAGGCATTTTGTAACACATCGAGATTTTCCTTGAAGGACCTGCTGTTACGTGAAAGGTCCCTATGGTCCCTATGCCGAAAACCTTCGCCACGTGTTTCGCGCCATAGAAGGCCACCTGGTTACAGGCTACGCTGACGGGGATGATGTGCCCGACAAGCAGATATTTCTGGTTCCCGGTGCTGTACAGGATGCAACCGATTTCTTGGCGGACCATGGCGAGAGCCTGGCCCGTTTCGACCGGGTTGTGCGCTTGGCGGAGGGCTTCCAGACACCCTTCGGTCTGGAGCTTCTGGCGACCGTTCACTGGGTGATTGTCCACGATGGAGGGCCTCAGCCACCACGCCCAGGATCTGGCCTTCTTCTACGGCACTCCCTCGCCGGGAAATCCCCAGGCACAGATCCTCTATGCCCAGAACCGCTTTTCGATTACCCGCCAGAATGCCCGCATCGAACATGATAAGGCGTTGCAGGGGCATAACTTTCCGCAAAACCTCCTCCACCGGGATGATCTCTCTGCCTTCCACGAACCGCGGCCTATTCGATCCGGCATGTCAATACCAATGTTGACAACCGTGGCGGCGCATGCTAGGATTGTGTCATGAAGTATGACAGTATGACTTTCATGACAGGAGATGATTCAGTGGCAAGCAAATTGTCAATCATGCAGGAAAAAGGTCAGGTAACCATTCCGGCTGAGATCCGACAGTTGCCACCGCTTGATTTCGCCCTCCTCTTGTGCTAGACTGAACGAGGAGAGGCGCGGAACTTCGTATCGGCTTTCTGTTGTTTTCGGGTCCGTCTCAATTTCACCGGCGTCGAGCCAGCTCCGCTCGACGCAATTGAGCCCGGATGCCCCCCCTGCGCGGCTGGACAGGCCGTGGGCGCAGATGCTGCCGATGCAGGCTGGTCCGCCGCCAACCCTCGCTCTCACAGTCGGCGTACAGCAGCCCTCGACACTACGTTATGTATAGCTCCAGCCGGGGGCGCCGCTTACCAAACCTGCCGCCACATATTTGCAGAGCTGAGGTGAAAGACAGGGTGTCGGTTATCGGGAGGCCCCATGCTGTACAGCCAACGCATTTCAACCCGTTCCGCGTCCGAGTTGAGGATCTCGATCGCTGATCTATTGGAATCCACTTCGCGGATGATGATATTGGCGGTGGGCAGTCTGTTTGTGTTCTGGGTACTGGCTGTCACCGTCTTTCTTTTTTCACGACCGGTGGGCCAACTCGGGTGGCGTCTGTTGCCCTTGTTTATTCCCTTCTGGCTCCTGGCTTTATGGCTGATTCCCAGAAGCCTGACGGCAGCGCAGATTGTCTGGCAAGCAGGATTAGCTGCAACCATCCTCCTGACCATCTATCTGTTTCGAGCGCCGGAATTCGCCTTTTTCCTTGCCCTCCTGCCCTTGATGGGGTTTTTGTATCGATCGTGCCTTTGGTGCTGGTATACCTTGTATTCCGCAGATGGTTTGTGGCCGGGGTCATGGAGGGTGCCATCAAGGGATAAACCCTCCGCGTGGCCAGCTCAGTATTTCTACGCCGGCGCTACTTCGGAACCCATTCTCAGCTTCGCTTGTTGCCGGGGGTAGACCCGATGGCTCTACTCCCAGCTTCGGTTGGCAGAATCGTCACCCTATGACTTCACTAGAGATATCAAAGAGCAGGGATATTTTCATCCGCAATGCCCGGCCGTTCTTTTACCTGGCCGATACCGTTTGGAGCGCCTTTACCAATGCTTCCCGCCAGGAATGGGACCATTACCTGACCTATCGTCAGCGCCAGGGCTTCAATGTGCTTCAGATCAATGTCCTGGCTCAATGGGACCGCTCCGAGTCCGATCTCCAACGCCACCCCTTCAACCTCAACAGCGACGGCACTTACGACTTTCATCAACTCAACGATGCCTATTTTGACCGCGCTGAACAGATGCTGGCCATGGCCGTCGACCGGGGGTTCATACCGGCGTTGGTGCTGTTGTGGTCCAATTACGTTCCCGGTACTTTTTTCGATAACCTGGCCTATCGGGACGTGATGCCCAAGGAGCAAATCGCGCCCTACGTTGAGTACGTAGCCAAACGATTTGCCAGATTCAACCCCATCTTCTTCGTCAGCGGCGACACCAATTTTGAAAAAGACATTGCAGCTGAACACTATTACGCGGCGCTGGAAACCGTCAAACGAATCACGCCGCAAGCCTTGACCTCCTTGCATCTCTGCGGTGGCCTTATCGACGCCCCCGCGCCCGATCCGGTTGAAATCCCCCGCCTGCTTCTTGAGTCGCCCCATCTTGACTTCTACCAGTATCAGTCCAGCCATTTCTATGACCACGGTCCCCGCTGCTACACCTATGCCCAATCCTTTTACCACCAGCCCATCAAACGGCCTATTATCAACGGCGAGCCCTGCTACGAAGGGTTAGAGTTCAACGATCATCGCCACGGCCCGGCGGAAATCAGACAGGCGACATGGTTCAGTCTTCTCTCCGGGGCCAAGGCAGGAATCGCCTATGGCGCACAGGGAATCTGGCAGTGGCACCGAAAAGGCAATGCCTACCCGCCGGCGATGGACGACGACCGGCCACTGCTGTACCGCTGCGAGGAACCCTTCGACTGGCGTACAGCCCTGAGATTTGACGGCGCCTGGGAATGCGGCTTTGCCCGCTGGCTTTTTGAGACATACGACCTGTTTGATATTGAACCCCGGCAGGAGATTCTGAATCCGACCGCAAACATTCGCATGTCGGCCACCGGTGATCACTCAAAAGTGGTGATCTATAGTCCCTACGCTACGGAGATACAACTGGCTGTCGATCTAAGCCGGCTCGATTGGAGAATGATTGTTTTAGGCGATAAACAGATCGCCCGACCGGAGGTCGTCGCAAGGCAGCAAGGCTCCGCTATCAAGATGCCTCCGTTTAACTCAGATATGCTCTTTATCGGGAATTCGTAATCAGCATGGACCGCCTGCGCCGCGGCCAACCGATCATCGACACCCGCTGGTTCAAATCTCATACTTCGTAACCAGGTAGAAGATACTTCTTTCTGGAGGAAATATGCCGAACAAACCTCTGGTCATCGTCGACCCCCATTTTCGCCGCATGGCGGAGATCTTTTCTCCACACGACCTGGACCGGCTTCACCGCACCGTCGACGTCGTGTGGGGCCAGGACGACCCTATGCCCATGCCGGCTTTTCTTGAGGCGCTACCCCGTGCCAGGGCGGTTGTCACCGCCGATTGGCGCTATGGCGATGTGTTGGCGCAAGCCAGCAATCTCCGGGCGCTGCTCACCGTGTCCGGCGGCTTTCCCCTGGACCTGGATTATGCAACCTGTTTTGAGCGGGGAATCCGGGTGCTTTCAGCCGCGCCCGCCTTTGCCCGGCAGGTGGCGGAGATGTCGCTGGGAATGGCCCTGGCCGCCAGCCGCAACATCGTCCTCGGCGATCAGGCCTTTCGGGCCGGCGAGGAGAAGTGGCAACACGAGGGCAACGTAGGCACATTCTTGCTCTTCGACAAGCCGGTGGGCTTCATTGGCTTCGGCAGCCTGGCCCGCGCCCTCAAGCCGCTGCTGGCTCCCTTTGACTGCCCCATTTCGGTCTACGATCCCTGGCTGGGCGATGGCTATCTGCAACGACAGGGAGTCGCGCCGGTCAGCCTTGAGGAACTGCTGCAAACGTCACTGGTGATTTTCGTACTGGCCGTTCCCAGCAGCGAGAACCGGGCGCTTCTCTCCCGCCAGTTGCTGGAATTGATCCAGCCCGGCGCGGTGTTGGTGCTGATGAGCCGGGCCCATGTGGTTGATTTCGACGCCCTGACCGAGCTCGTCCTGGCCGGCCGTTTCAAACTGGCCACCGATGTGTTTCCCAACGAACCATTGGGGCAGAAGCATCCCATCCGTAATGCCACGGGCGCGGTGCTTTCCGCTCATCGGGCGGGTTCGGTAGAAGAGGGGCTATGGGAAATCGGCGAGATGGTGGTCGATGATCTGGAGGCCATTGCCCGCGATCTGCCGCCGCAGCGCTTGCAACTGGCCCAACCGGAGCTGGTTGCTCGTTATGCCAGCAATGCTACCTCTCCCGCCGGTGAAGAATAATCGCTGGTTGGTTTCGATATGAGTACCAGTTCGAAGTGATTGGAGGCGCTGCTCATCGATCCCTATATCCCCACCGTTGACGTGGCGCAGAGTTTTTTTGATGATATTCTGGCAACCCACGCAATGGAGGATCAACCAAATGAACATTGACCTGAACAACATCTTCGAAAAACGCGATGCCGAGTCCCGCTCGTTGAGCGCCGAAAACTTCCGCGCCGAAAAGGGACAGGGTGGCATGGCAACGGCAGAAAACACCCTGCACCCCGGCTCGGCCGAGGCCGCCAGTGAACTGGGGCAGGGCTGGAAGGTATCACCCTGCCTCTCCATTCCCGCCGGCCAAACCGTCGAGATCATGGACAACGACGGCCCTGGCGTCATCCGCCATATGTGGATGACCCTGGACGACAAGCTCTTCCGCGATATCATCCTGCGCATCTTCTGGGACGACGAGGCAACGCCGTCGGTGGAATGTCCCATCGGGGACTTCTTCTGTTGCTCCTGGAATGCCAGCCAGCGGATTCTGGCTCAGCCGATCAATGTGAACTCGGTCCGGGGGCTGAACTGTTTTTTCCCAATGCCCTATCGCAAGCACGCGCGGATCACCCTGCACAACGACTCCCCCCACGACCTGGCCCAGTTATACTACACTATCAACTACACCCTGGAGCCGGTCCCTGAGGAATCCCTCTACTTCCACGCGCAGTGGCGGCGTACCAACCCCTTGCCCTATATGACCGATTATACCCTGGTTGATGGCATCTCGGGGCAGGGGCAATACGTGGGCACTTTCATGGCCTGGCAGACCAACAACAGCGGCTGGTGGGGTGAAGGCGAGATCAAGATGTTCGTTGACGGCGATGATAAATACCCCACCATCTGTGGGACCGGCACCGAAGATTACTTCGGCGGCGCCTGGTGTTTCGCGGACGGAAACTACTCCGCACCCTATTTCGGGTACCAGTTGGTCACCGGGGAGGTTGACAGGCCAGGCGCGCGGGTCACCCTTTACCGATTTCATATCCTCGATCCGGTCTTTTTCAAGCGCGACTTACGGGTTACCATTCAAGCACTGGGATGGCGCAGCGACCAGCGCTACCTTCCCCTGCAGGATGACATTTCTTCAGTAGTCTATTGGTATCAAACCGATCCTCATGGGCCATTCCCGGAACTGCCCGACCGCAACGCCAGAGAGATCATCTAGTCGATTAGAAAGGAATGACAACGATGCCTTCAGGCCAACCCAATATCCTGTTGATCACCACCGACCAGCAGCGTTTCGATACCGTCGGCCCCCACGCGCCCGGCTTTCTGCGCACCCCTCATTTTGATACGCTGGCCCACGAGGGGATCACCTTCTCTCGCGCTTATGCCGATTGCCCGATTTGCGTGCCTTCCCGGGTCTCCATCATGACCGGAAAAACCATCTTCAACCACGGCATGGCCTATTTCGGGGATACCGCCACCCAATAGACCTCAAGAGCGATCGCTACGACGTCATCATCCCCGGCGATTACTTCTGCGACCTGATCTTCACTGGCCTGCCCGAGATGCCGCGGCTGGGCGCCGACATCTTCGCCAGCGGCTTCGAGCTGGTTGTTGGCGGCGTTTTCTACCCCGTGCTGGCGCTGCACCGTTTGGGCGGCCGGCCGACGTCGGTACCGACCTGTTCAGTCGCTTTGTTCTGGAACAGGCGGATAGGGAGGGGCTCGACACCAGCCTGTTTCGGCAGCACGCCCAGCCGATGCAGCGGGTAGCCAGTTCCTTCTCCTTCCAGAACGAACGGGCCATTGTGAGCTACGTCGACAACCGCAAGGAAGTCATTCCAGTCGGCCTGGTCGAACGCCTCTGCCCGCGCGTGTTGCTGTTGCCCGGTCTGACCTTTTGGCCCGATCTGCTGGCAGTGAACGCTTTGCCCAATCGTTCCCAGATCCTGGTCTACCAGGAATGCCAGCACACCGATCGTACGTTGGCCAATCCCGGCCTGGCGGAGGCGCTGGCCGCTGTCGACATCTTTGCTCCTAACGAGGGAGAGGCACTGCAGCTCACCGGTGCCGCCACGGCCGAGGACGCCCTGGCCCGTCTGGCACAGATCGTGCCGATGGTCATCATCAAGCTGGGCGCGCAGGGAGCAATCGCTCAGCGGGGCAAGGAAACAGCCCGCTCGCCCGCGCTGGCGGTCCACGTGGTCGACACCACCGGCGCGGGGGACAGCTTCAACGCCGGTTTTCTCTATGGTTTGCTGCAGGACATGTCCCTGCAGGATTGCCTGCGCTGCGGCAACATCGTCGGTGGACTCTCCACCACCGCACCCGGCGCCCAGGCCGTGCCCGACGGAGCTACCCTGGCCCGGCTCCTGCGCCCTTAGTAACTGCTGTTTCGCAGTTCTACCGACCACCGACCGCTGACTGCTGACCGCCGACCACCGACCGCGGACCGCCTGTTACCGACCACCGACCGCGGTCCGCCGTCTTCTGGAAGCGGTCTGCGGTCCGCCGTCTGCCGTCTTCTGGAAGCGGTCCGCCGTCTTCTGAAAGCTGACCGCCGACCGGTGTCAACTTCCTTCGTGCCCTTCGCGCTTCGTGTCCTTACCTCACGGTACGCCTGCTGGCGCGTGACCCTTCGCGCCTTCGTGGTCCAAACGCACCGACCGAAGACCACCGTGTCGCCCAATCGCCGTGGCGCCCAATCGCCGCGTTGCCGTCCGCCGTCTGCGGTCTTCTGAAAGCCGTCTGCCGTCCGTTGTCTGTGGTCCTCTGAAAGCCGTCCGCCGTCTTCTGAAAGCTGACCGCCGACCGGTGTCAACTTCCTTCGTGCCCTTCGCGCTTCGTGTCCTTACCTCACGGTACGCCTGCTGGCGCGTGACCCTTCGCGCCTTCGTGGTCCAAACGC
>JAYELL010000005.1 GCA_034717495.1 Chloroflexota bacterium
CGAGATATTTGTCATCGGTCGGAAGTCGGGCAAGGCGTATCAACGGGAAGGGCGTGAACCAGAGTTGAGCCAGGAGATACCAAAGCATGTTACCATCCTCGTTTGCAGAGATGAAGGATGATTATACCGGCAACCTGGCTGGATTGGCACGTTATTGGCGGTCAAATGGCTTGTGACGAGGTTTTACAGGGTACGGTCCCAGCAACTCACACTTTCTTCGGTTTTTTTAGCGCTCATCCCAGGTTGCCTGGCCAGTTCGCGTATCGTAGCAGAGGGAGATCTCGCGGCCGTCGCTGTGGGCGAACTGTTTACATAAAACAGAGGGGTGGATCAGGAAGGCGTCGACGATGGCCTCACGATCTTGCTGCCGGCCGGCGAATTTCACCACCAGGTTGTATGTAGCCTGGTCCAGCCGTTGCGGCTCGCCGAACACGGGATCGAGCCAGAGGTAGTCCCGGTCGGGAGAGACGGCCTGGGGCACGACGACAGGCTCGCTCCCGTCCAGGGCCACGGAAAAGGCCACGTCTTCAGGCGACTGCTCCGGCACATCACCGGCGATCGCGGCCGGCGATAGCTCGTCCACGAAAGCCAGGGGCGCCAGGTTATCCACGGTGTCCGGGTCCAGGCCTGTCCAGTTGATGAAGCCCCCGGTGAAACCCATGCCGGCGTCGAAGTTCATGCGTTTCCCAGGCTCGGGCTGCAGGAAGTTGAGGCTTTTCAGCGGCAACGCGGCCTCGTAGATGTAGCCCTTCCCGGTTGGCTGCCAGGCCAGTTCGGCACCAGGCAAAAAGCTCTGTGCCACCCAGTTCCACACCTGGGCTCCCTGCGGTGTCTGGGCCAGGGTCAATTTGACGTCCAGCCGGTCGTGCCGGCCCCGGGTGTCCAGGTAGAGATAGAGCACATCGCCGTGCCAGACCATAGGGCCAATCTCCTCCTGCAGATGTTGGGGATCCTTGACGCTGGCAGCCACATAGAGATTCTCCTCATCCCACATCCAGCGCAGATCGATGGTCTCGGTCTGTGGGCCGGGCCAGGCGGCCGCGCCGCGCAGGACTTGCTCGCGGGTGTTCACGAGCAAGTCCTGCGCGGCATCCCACTCCTCCAGCACGCCGTCGATTGTCACAGGGCCGGGTGCCCGCACCGCCTCGGACACCCTTTCGGGCCTGGGCGCGCCGCGGCGCAGGTGGGAGGCATAGATCAGGTAAAGGTCGTCGTCGGGAATCTTGACAGGCACAGACACAGCGTCGCCTGGCTTCAGGCCAAAATAGCGGTCATTGGAAAAACGGGCCTCGCCGGTCCAGCCTCGGCGACCGTCGGTGGCGTCTCCCGCCACTTTTTCTCCGTTCTCCATTTCAACGATCAGCATTGGCGGGCTCTTGACCGCCTTGAAGTCCAGGTACCGGCCGGCAATGGGGTCTTGATCCATCTGCATCAAAGCGTAGAGTGCCTCGATGGTCGACTCCGCGCCGCTGTTGCGGTTGACGCGAAAGGGCGTAGGGCCATCGATGCCGTCAAAGGTGCGTCCAGTCTCTGGATCATACATCTGGACGCCAGCCATATTGTTGCCCAGGAACCAGGAGGCGGTCAGACCGGCGTACCGGGCATATTGGGGATCCCCCGTGGCCTGGTAGAGCGCCCAGAAGCCGGAGGTCATCACCTCCGCGCCGTAGGCGATCTGACCCCGGCGGTTGGGCAGGGGCAGCATCTCGTTGATCAGGTCGGTGGTCAGCAGGCGCACGAAGAAGGTGTCGGCGGCGCGTTGGGCTGAGTCGATCCAGTCCTGGCGCTCCAGCAACTGACCGGCACGGGCCAGCGCGTGCACCTGGTGGCTGCCCCAGGCATGCCACAGCGCGGTCGAGGTGGTGGTGGAGGGGTGGGCGGCGTAGGGATACTCCCCCGGCCCACCCAATTGATACCTGGCGACGCCGTTGGCCTGATTGGTGAGCAACTGGCGGGTGCGGCTGTTGGGCTCGGTTTGGTAGTACTCGGCCAGGCCCAGCATTGCCAATGACGAAACATCGGAGCCGTTGTTGATCAACCAGGCAGGGATGGCCTCGCCGTGCAACTCCTCGTGGGCGCCAACCGGACCCATCGTATCCCCCAGGGCATCCTCACCCCGCAAGTAAGCGGTCTGCAGGCGGGCCGCGTAATCGGGATCGACCTCTTTGAAGATCCGATAGCCGTTGGCCAGTGCCCACTGGCCGCGCGCCGCCCACCAGCCCGACGACTTGTAGCTGGTGCGCCCATCTTCGTTGATCGTGCCATCGCGGTCAAAAACGAAGTTGTAGTATTGGCCGTCGTCGGCCTGGAGCCGCATGACGAAGTTCAGAGCTGCTCGAGCCAGCTCCAACGCTTGCCCATCGCCCGTGCGCTCGAAGTATTGCAAATAGACCAGAGCGGCCCGCGCCACATCGTCGACGGCTGCAATGCCCTCGCCGCTGGCGTCCACCCAGCCGTACTCGGGCTCCTCCGAGTAGATGTGCACGATGGCCGCCGGCTCGCCCTGCCACTCGACCAGCTCGGTCAGATGTTGGAGATGGGCCAGGTTGATCAGCCCGTCGCGAAGCTTGGGAACGTGGACCGTATGACCTGGCGTTGGATTGCCGGCTGGTGGCGTAGGTGAGGTTTGCGAGTGGTCCTGGATCGGAGCCGGCAAAGGGGAGGGCACACAGGAACTGCTGGTTACTATCAAGAGCAGAGTGATGTTTACGAGCTGTACAAAGTTTCGCCGGAAGCGGTTCATTTTCATGGCCGGTCTCAGCAGCCCATTGATTGATGCTCTTTCCACCCACTTCAGCGGCGGTTGCGACTGCCGCGTGTATCTCCGGCGGGATTGGGCTCGAGCACAACAGCCTCTCGGGGTGATAGTGCTTGTATTGTGCTTCTCTTGGCCTGGTCGTATTGATCCTTGCGACGCAGCCGCATTCGATAGGGCGCTGCCCAGCGGCCATAGTCGTCGATCTCCTCAATAGTTTCATCGCGCAGGCGACCGGCCTCGTACAGCTTATAAAAATCCTCCGAGAGCAAGTTGTACCTCTCTTCGAAGCGTTGGATTTCTCGGTCCAGGACATGAATGTCTGAAATCAAGTCTCGTAGCTGCATAAGTGCCATATGATCACCTCGTACTCCCAGTTGAGTTACTGCTTATGATTATATTCAAAAACTCTCATCCTGCCAAGCGTATCTTACCCCTTCACCGCCCCCACCGTCAGCCCCTCGATGAAGTAGCGTTGGGCCAGGAAAAAGATGACGAGGATGGGCGCGGCCATGACCACCGACATGGCCATCATGTAATGCCACTTGGGTGCCTCGTTGGAAATCGATCCCTGGAAGAACTTCATGGCCACCACCAGCGGGAACTTGAGGGTGGTGTTCAGGTAGATCAACGGTCCCTCGAAGTTGTTCCAGTTGCCCTGGAAGATGAGCACGCCCAGGGCCAGCAGTGCAGGGCGGGCCAGAGGCAGCATGATGCGGCTGTAGACCTGGAAGGTATTGGCGCCGTCGATAATGGCCGCCTCCTCCATCTCACGGGGAATCGTGAGTAAATACTGGCGCATGAAGAAGATGGCCCAGGCGCCGCCCCCAAACCAAATCCGCACCGTCAACGGGTCGAAGGTGTCGATCAGATCGAGGTTTCGCCAGATCAGAAATGTCGGGATCAGGGTGATGATCGACGGCAGCATCATGGTGGCCAGCATGATAATGAACAGGATGTTGCGGCCGGGAAAACGAAAGCGGGCAAATCCGTAGGCCACCACTGAAACGGCGATCAACTCAGCGGTCATGGCCAGCAGGGTGATGAAAAGGGTGTTGAAGAGGATCCTCCAGAAGGTCAGGCCCGGTGCAATGCTGCTTAGCGCTGCAAAGGCATCGCCGTAGTTCTGCCACATGATGGGATCGGGTATCCACTGGATGGGCCAGGCGAAAAGCTGCTGTTCGCTCTTGAGCGAGGTGGAAATCATGTAGAAGAGTGGAACGAAGACAAACAGGGAGAAGAGAATCAGCAGCGCATAGGTGATGATATTCGTCACCGTGCGCCTGGCGCTTACCCCAAATCTCGGTTTGTCCACACTGACAGGTGTTGTTGTCACGCAATCTACCTACCTTCGTTCGCCTTCATAGTAGACCCAAGCGGCCGAGGATTTGAAAACAAGCAAGGTTATCAACAGAATAAGGATTAACTGGAACCAGGCGATGGCTGAGGCGTAGCCCATGTGCCGGAACTGGAAGGCCTCCCGATAGATCAACACATTGAGAAAGGTGCCGGCCCGCCGCGGAATCTCGATGAAAAAGGCCTGGGTGAAGATCTGCAGCGAGGCGATAATGCCGGTGATCACAACGTAGAACAGCGTCGGGCTGAGCATGGGAATGGTCACGTAGCGCAACTTCTGGCCCTGGTTGGCGCCGTCCAGGTCCGCGACATCGTACAGGTGCCTGGGGACGTTCTTGAGGCCGGCCAGCAGGATGATCGTGTTGGCACCGAAGACACCCCACATGCCCATGATGACGAAGGAGGGCAGCACCAGGTCGGGGTCGGTGAACCAGGCCAATGGCTCCATGTCCAGCGCAGCGTAGATTGGGCTCAGCAAGAAGTTGATAAGGCCCGAGGAGGGGCTGAGCATCCAGCGCCAGAGCAAGGCCACCGCAACTACGGGCAGTACGGCCGGCAGGTAGTAGATGGTGCGCCAGACGCCGATGCCCTTGATGTCCCGGTTGAGGATCAATGCAACGCCCAGCGCGCCGAGGGTGCCCAGAGGCACGTTGAACAACGAGTAGAGAATCGTCAGTCGCAGCGAAAGCCAGAACTGCTTGTCCCCTGTGAACATCTTGACGTAGTTGTCGGTGCCAATCCACTGGGCCGGCTGCAGGATGTTGTATTGGGTGAAACTGAGATAGAGGGAGCGTGCGAAGGGGTAGAGGATCCAGATGCCAAGCCCCAACAACCAGGGCAGAACCAGTGCATAGCCGGTTGCCGTTTCGCGCTTGACGCCGAACGCCACCAGGGCACGGTTTAAAAGCACCATGCTCAGACCGATTGCTGCTCCGACCAGAATCCAGTGCAGCAGGGTTGAGCCGTACGCGTCCCAGAAGGATAGTTCGATCATCGGGTGGGGGTTGCCCGTAGGGGCGGGATAACCCCGCCCCTACACCAA
Organism: Chloroflexota bacterium; assembly: GCA_034717495.1. NCBI lineage: Bacteria > Bacillati > Chloroflexota > Chloroflexota bacterium. Next base: position 5,154 of record JAYELL010000005.1, read on the forward strand.
ATGTTTTGTTACGGCAGCATTTCCTCCAGCAACGGACGGATTTCAGGCGCCAGCTCTTCGGCAGTGCCCTCGCCGTGGAAGAGCAGGTCCATGAAATCGCCCCAGAAGATGGTGTCCCACTCCTGGTGGCGCGGGATGATGTTGAAAGCCCGCATGGATGGCACGGCCGCGGCGATGGCCTCGGCGTTGGCTTCCTTGCGCGGCTCGGATGCGGTGATGCCCTCGGCAGTGGCCAGCGACTTGCGAGGGGCCACGATCTTCCAGTGGTGGATGCCGTCGGTCAGCCTGGCCAGTGCTTCGTAGGTAATCTCCGGGTACTCGGTGTCGGCCGCGACCACAGTGGATGCTGTCCAGGCGAAGGTGGGGCGACCGGCAGGGCCGGCGGGCACAGCCACCACGCCCACGTCCAGGCCCTCGACGCGGTCCAGGTCGTCGGCGGCTCCGCCCATGAACATGGCCACCTTGCCGGCCTTGAACATCTCGCCAAAGCCCTGTTCCTGGATCACCGCTTCGGGCGGCGCGTGCACGTCGTCGTAGATCATGTTGGCGTAGAAGTCGAGGCCGGCGATGGCCTCGGGGGAGTCGACGGGGCTTTCGGAGAGATCATCAGAGATAATCTCGCCGCCGGCCTGCCAGATGAACATCTGGGGTGGCGGCCAGCCTGTGAGGGTGAAGCCCCACTGGTCGTTGGAACCATCGCCGTCGGTGTCCTGGGTGAGGGCTTCGGAAGCAGCCAGGAAGTTGTCCCAGGTCCAGTCGAGGGTTGGGTAATCGACTCCTGCCTCGTCGAACAAGGCCCTGTTGAAGAACATGACGACCGGCTGGGCGATCCATGGCAGGCCGTAGTACTGGCCCTTGAAGCGGGCGGTCTTGAGGATATCGTCGAAGTAGTCGTCCAGATCGGCGGCCGGGTTTTGATCGTCGGCTTCCAGGTAGTCGGTGACGTCCAGCAGCCCGCCCTGGTCGGCCAATCCGGCGATCCATTCCTGGGAGAGCCAGAAGAGGTCGGCTGAGGTGCCGCCGGCCAGAGAGGTCTGGATCTTGGTGTAGTAGTCGTCGGGGGCAGGCTCGTGTACGATCTGATAGGTGGTGGCTTCGGCATTGACCGCGTTGATCACTTCCTGTAGCTCGGACGATTCCTCGACCCCTGCCCAGGTGGCGATGCGAACTGTCACTTTCTCGGCCGGTTCCTCCGGCGCCAGCGCGGCTGCGCCCCCTTCGGGCAGCATTTCCTCCAGCAACGGACGGATTTCAGGCGCCAGCTCTTCGGCAGTGCCCTCGCCGTGGAAGAGTGGGTCCATGAAGTCGCCCCAGAAGATGGTGTCCCACTCCTGGTGGCGCGGGATGATGTTGAAAGCCCGCATGGATGGCACGGCCGCGGCGATGGCCTCGGCGTTGGCTTCCTTGCGCGGCTCGGATGCGGTGATGCCCTCGGCAGTGGCCAGCGACTTGCGAGGGGCCACGATCTTCCAGTGGTGGATGCCGTCGGTCAGCCTGGCCAGTGCTTCGTAGGTAATCTCCGGGTACTCGGTGTCGGCCGCGACCACAGTGGATGCTGTCCAGGCGAAGGTGGGGCGACCGGCAGGGCCGGCGGGCACAGCCACCACGCCCACGTCCAGGCCCTCGACGCGGTCCAGGTCGTCGGCGGCTCCGCCCATGAACATGGCCACCTTGCCGGCCTTGAACATCTCGCCAAAGCCCTGTTCCTGGATCACCGCTTCGGGCGGCGCGTGCACGTCGTCGTAGATCATGTTGGCGTAGAAGTCGAGGCCGGCGATGGCCTCGGGGGAGTCGACGGGGCTTTCGGAGAGATCATCAGAGATAATCTCGCCGCCGGCCTGCCAGATGAACATCTGGGGTGGCGGCCAGCCTGTGAGGGTGAAGCCCCACTGGTCGTTGGAACCATCGCCGTCGGTGTCCTGGGTGAGGGCTTCGGAAGCAGCCAGGAAGTTGTCCCAGGTCCAGTCGAGGGTTGGGTAATCGACTCCTGCCTCGTCGAACAAGGCCCTGTTGAAGAACATGACGACCGGCTGGGCGATCCATGGCAGGCCGTAGTACTGGCCCTTGAAGCGGGCGGTCTTGAGGATATCGTCGAAGTAGTCGTCCAGATCGGCGGCCGGGTTTTGATCGTCGGCTTCCAGGTAGTCGGTGACGTCCAGCAGCCCGCCCTGGTCGGCCAATCCGGCGATCCATTCCTGGGAGAGCCAGAAGAGGTCGGCTGAGGTGCCGCCGGCCAGAGAGGTCTGGATCTTGGTGTAGTAGTCGTCGGGGGCAGGCTCGTGTACGATCTGGAAGTGATCCACAGAGGCGTTGACTTCCTCGATCACCTCCTGCAATTCTGCCGACTCGTCGACTCCGGCCCAGGTGGCGATGCGAACGGTTACTGTTTCGGCAGGCGCCGGTTTCTCGGCCTCCGGCTGCGGGGCCGGTGCAGGGGTGGATGCTGGTACTGCACATGCGGCAGCCACCATGCTGATGATGAGAAGAAGGGCCAGTAAATGCCAGATGCGGGGTTTCATTACTTAGTGCCTCCTTTGGTCGTCTATGACCATGAGTCAATTTTTTCCGATCAACGGTGGTGACGCTTTCGTCCTCCTTTCATGGCGTGCGTGAATTCTCAGGATTTGCGGAGAATCGGTTTGCTGGTGAGCGAATAGCGTTTGCCTTCTTCATCCTGGGTGACGGGCATGACGTCTATTGCAGTGATATACTGTTACTGCCTGTCTTTGCGGTAGTAATCCACCATTACGGCCAGGATGATGACCGTTCCGATTGCGGCTGGCTGCCAGTAAGCGGGGAAGCCCAGCAGGTTTAGACCGTTGCGAATGACACCCATGATAAGGGCGCCTATGAGCGTACCCAGAATGGTGCCCTCACCTCCAAAGAGGCTGGTGCCGCCGATCACGACCGCTGCAATGATATCCAGTTCCCAACCCGTAGCGGCGGTAGGCGCTGCTACCCCGAGCTTGGCCGTGTTGATCAAACCAGCCAGAGCAGCAAACATCGCACACGCGATGTACACCAACATCTTGATGCGGTTGGGATTGACACCCGAGACGCGGACAGCCTCCTCGTTGCCACCTACTGCATAGATATGGCGCCCAGTCACGGTCTTGCTGAGGAAAAGGGAGGTCAGGATTGCCAGCACAAGCATGATAATAATCGGCAACGGGATTTCCAGGCCGAGTATGCTCAGGTTCGCCTGGCCGATCTGCTTGAACTCCTCGGGCAGGCCGCGAATTGGCCAACCCCGGCTACCGCCAAACGTGACGCCCCGGGCGATGCTCATGGTACCCAGGGTCGCGATGAAAGGTGGCAATCGAAACCGCGTGATGAGACCGCCGTTGATAACGCCGATGACAAGCCCGGCCAGCAGACCGCCCAACACACCGATCAACACCAGCAGACCCACCGGTAGGGTCTCAGCAAGGGGAGGCCAGGTCAAAAGCCAGGCAGTTGCAAAGCCTGCCAGTGCCATCATCGAGCCCACCGACAGGTCGATGCCGGCGGTCAGGATGACCATCGTCTCACCGAAAGCGGCGATCGCTATCCAGGAAACAAAGAGCACCACGGTGGTGATGTTGCGCGTGGACCAGAATGTGTCGGTGGCGATCGCAAGGAACGCGCAAATAATTACCAGGATCATGAATACGCCGAACTCCTGGCGCGCTACCAGATGTCGGAAGAATCCTGGCGACTCCTGAGCCGGGTCTGGCGATGTGGCTGCCGTCCGCTGGGTCATAGGTTGCTGCTCCTGGATCCGTTTGCTGGCCCCCGGTGAGGAAGGTGTACTTCACTCTTTTACCAGGTTTGGTCCAAGGGCTTATCTGGTCTGACACCCGCGTTTCTGGTGCGGCCCGTCAGGGGCGCATCGACTTGCTTACCTTATCGAAGCAACGGGGTGTGTTCAACACCGGTTAGAGAGACTGGACCAGTTTCCCGGAAGGCTCATTTTTTATCTGGGCACGTCTGTGCGGAAGAGCACCATCAGAACTATGCACAAGAACTGGTCCAGTCTACCATCCTTAACTATGTTTGAACACACCTGCTGTCACTTGATCCACTACTGGCACAGCGGTGGTAGTTCGATGGTGAAGTCCTGCTTCTCCCACATTTCGGCCATGACATCGACGTTGCACTCGTCGACCAGGTCCATACCCGAGTTTGTGAAGCCATCATACTCGACGCCCTCGACGATCTTGTCGTAGATCATCTGGACGGTGTCGTAGCCCCAGCCCCAGTACTTCTGGCCGACCAGGCCCTGGACATAGCCATCTTTCAGGTAGTCCAGCTCGAGGGGCAGGGTGTCGAAGACGATGGTCTTCATCTCGCCGCCCTGGGCAGCCTCATCCCAGAGGGGCATGGAGCCGCGGTCGGCGAAGAGGGGCCAGAGGCCCACGAAGAACCAGCCGTCCAGGTCGGGATAGGCCTGCATGGTCTCCTCGACCACCTGGACACCCAGGTTAATGTCGTCGTTGGAGACGGCGGTGGCAACGATCTCGATGCCGGGGTAGTCGGCAACATAGTCCTTGAAGCCGCGGATGCGTTCCTCCAGGTTGAAGGCGCCGGGCACGCCGGTCAGCAGGGCGACCTGGCCCTCCTCACCCATGACGTTAACCAGCATCTCGCCGGCTGCCAGACCACCTTCGTAGTTGTCGACGCCCAGGTAGGTGAAGCGCTCACTGTCGGGCGAGTCGCTGTCCCAGGTCATCACCTCGATGCCCAGGTCCACTGCGTCGTTGATGGGATCGATGCAGCCGTCGGGATCATTACAGGAGACGCCGATGGCATCCACACCCTTGGTGACTGCATCGGCCATGATAGCGGCCTGTTCCGTCATGTCGGAGGCCACGGAGCCCATGTAGTCGACTACGACCTTGTAGGGGCCTGCATCGGTCAGCTCAGCTGCTTTGGTCCGGGCACCTACCTCGCCGATCTCGAAGACGGGGTTGTTGAGCGCCTTGGGGATCCAGGCGATGACGATCGTGCCATCCTCCAGGGCTGCATGCATCTCCCCTTCCGGCACGGCAGCTTCGCCCTCACTACATAGCGGTGGTAGTTCGATGGTGAAGTCCTGCTTCTCCCACATTTCGGCCATGACATCGACGTTGCACTCGTCGACCAGGTCCATACCCGAGTTTGTGAAGCCATCATACTCGACGCCCTCGACGATCTTGTCGTAGATCATCTGGACGGTGTCGTAGCCCCAGCCCCAGTACTTCTGGCCGACCAGGCCCTGGACATAGCCATCTTTCAGGTAGTCCAGCTCGAGGGGCAGGGTGTCGAAGACGATGGTCTTCATCTCGCCGCCCTGGGCAGCCTCATCCCAGAGGGGCATGGAGCCGCGGTCGGCGAAGAGGGGCCAGAGGCCCACGAAGAACCAGCCGTCCAGGTCGGGATAGGCCTGCATGGTCTCCTCGACCACCTGGACACCCAGGTTAATGTCGTCGTTGGAGACGGCGGTGGCAACGATCTCGATGCCGGGGTAGTCGGCAACATAGTCCTTGAAGCCGCGGATGCGTTCCTCCAGGTTGAAGGCGCCGGGCACGCCGGTCAGCAGGGCGACCTGGCCCTCCTCACCCATGACGTTAACCAGCATCTCGCCGGCTGCCAGACCACCTTCGTAGTTGTCGACGCCCAGGTAGGTGAAGCGCTCGCTGTCGGGCGAGTCGCTGTCCCAGGTCATCACCTCGATGCCCAGGTCCACTGCGTCGTTGATGGGATCGATGCAGCCGTCGGGATCGTTACAGGAGACGCCGATGGCATCCACACCCTTGGTGACCGCATCGGCCATGACAGCAGCCTGTTCCGTCATGTCGGAGGCCACGGAGCCCATGTAGTCGACTACGACCTTGTAGGGGCCTGCTTCGGTCAGCTCGGCGGCCTTGGCCTTGGCACCTACCTCGCCGATCTCGAAGACGGGGTTGTTGAGCGCCTTGGGGATCCAGGCGATGGTGATCGTGCCATCCTCCAGAGCTGCATGCATCGCTTCATCCGGAGCCTCCGCTTCGGCGGGTGGCTCCGCGGGGACCGGAGCGGCGGGCACTGCACAGGCGGCCAGCACCATGCTGGCCAACAGAACGAGCGTGAGCAACAGGGTAATCTTCTTCATGGTAAGACTCCTCCTTGAGACTTGTTCCATGTCTCCCGGTGGGTAGGGCACCCAACCAGGAATGGTTTGAGATACTGCACGATGGGTTGCATCGCGGCCGGTAAAACCTTTCAGCGAAATAGGGCTCAATGGGGGCAATGGAGTCGCTGATCGTAAAATCGCTGTGCCTTAACCACCTCCTCGCGTAAAGAATGAAGTTCAGTTTTTCCGGAGCGTGACCTGCCCAGCGATTATCTTTCGGGCACAGGCTGACCTTCGTTGAGGTCGTCACGGGCGCCAATCATGTAAGCGACCAGCTCCTCGCGGAAGGTGTGAATATCGCCCTGTACCGGTAGATCGCCGACCTTGCGACCGTGGCGCATGATCATGACCCGGTCGCCGACCCGGAAGAGGTCCTCCAGCCGGTGGCTGATGACGATAATGGAAGCACCCTCCCCCTTGAGCTGTCCAATCAGGTCAACTACCTTGTCGATAGCGGCCACACTCAGGGCGGCCGTGGGCTCGTCCATAATGATGACCTTGGCGTCGAACGCGGTGGCGCGGCCAATGGCTACCGCCTGCCGCTGGCCACCGGAGAGGTTTTCCACCTTCAGCCGCACCGAGGGGATGTCAATGCGCAGCCGGTCAATCAGCGCGCGCGCTTCGTTCTCCATGCCTCGCTGGTTCATGAACCGCAGGGGACCCAGCTGCCAGCGTACCATCTCGCGGCCCAGAAAGACGTTGCTGGCCACGTCCAGGTTATTGGCCAACATAAAATCCTGGTAAACCATCTCGATGCCCATATGGCGGGAGTCCTCGGGGCTCTTGATGTCGGCCAGCTGGCTATCGATGAAGATCTCGCCCTCGTCGGGAATATAGGCCCCACTTAACACCTTCATCAAGGTCGACTTGCCGGCCGCGTTGTCGCCGACCAGCCCCAGGATCTCGTTGCGATGCAGCGTCAAGTCAACCCCTCGAAGCGCGCGCACGGCGCCAAAGCTCTTGTAGATGTTTTTCATCTCAACGATGGGCTGGGAATCCGCCATGGAGCTACTCCCGTCTCGAATTATGGCAGTAATGCAGCGTATGGACCGGCCGGCGCTGATGGATTGTTCGCTGGGTGCCGATAGATGCCAGGTTGTCGGCATGGTCCGAACCGAGAACGAGCGGAAGGCTGGAGTGGGAGTCGTTGGTCCGCTGGTCCGGGATGATGGGGACAGGCCGACGGCCATGTTGAACTGCGCGGCAAAGAGCAGTGCGTAGGTCCAAAAAATTGTAGCACAGAGAGTCACCCTTGTCAACAGGAGGGGCGAAAAACGCTTGACAAAGCATGCCTTTTTTGTTATACTTTTCGCAAACGATTGCGCAAACGATTGCTACCGTCGACTACGGAGGTGGATCATCGCGACAATGCGGGATGTAGCGGAGCGCGCCGGCGTCTCCGTGACATCGGTTTCCCACGTGATCAACGAGACCCGACCTGTCAGCATCGAGCTGAGGGAACGGGTGCTGGAGGCTATGCGCGAGTTGGGCTACCATCCCAATCGCCTGGCTCGCAGCTTGCGTAGCGGCAAGACCCACACCGTCGGTATCATTGTCCCCGACAACGCCAATCCTTTCTTCGCTGAGATTGTCCGTGGCATCGAAGACACCAGCTTCGAGCACGGATATAGCCTCATCCTCTGCAATTCCGACGCTGATCTGGGCAAAGAAGAATACTATATCGGGGTGCTTACCGAGAAACAGGTTGACGGTATCCTCTTCATGGCTGCCGGCGCCAGCACCGATCATATTCAAAGCCTCCTGGAACGGCACGTCCCCGTGGTGGTGGTGGATCGCGAAGTACCGGGTGTGACCGTCGATACGGTCCTGGCGGATAATGCTCGAGGCGGCTGGTTGGCTACCCGTCATCTGATCGAAATCGGCCACCGGCGCATTGGGTGTATTTCGGCCCCTGTCAATTTGACCCTTAGCGCGGAGCGTGTGGACGGTTATCGCCAGGCCCTGCAGGAAGCAGGCATTCCAATCGACGAGGCCCTGATCGTGCCTGGAAACTTCAACCTCGGCGGCGGTTACCGGGCGACGCAGCAATTGCTGGCCTTGGGCGAACCTCCAACCGCCCTGTTTTCGGGTAACGATCTAATGGCCGTCGGCGCTATCTGCGCAGCCTGCGAGGCAGGGCGCCACGTGCCTGTCGACCTGTCAGTGGTGGGATTCGACGACATCCCTTTGGCGCTCTATACCAATCCCCCTCTTACAACCATCAGGCAGCCCAACTACAATATGGGTGTAGCTGCCGCTACCATGCTTCTGGAACGGGTGCGCGACCCGGAATTGCCGCCGCGGCGCATAATGCTGCAAATAGAACTACAGATCCGTCGTTCGACCTCTCCTGTGGTCCCGTCGCCGACAGATGAACCGTAAATCTCGTCAGAAGGTCCTCACATGACGAATCTCTTGAAAATGCAAGGTATCAGCAAAGCCTTTTTCGGTGTGCCTGTCCTGAAGAATATCGATTTCGACCTCGACCGGGGTGAAGTTCATGTCCTACTCGGCGAAAACGGCGCCGGTAAGTCGACGCTCATGAAGATTCTGTCTGGCGCCTACGAAACGGATGCCGGATCGGTTGTTCTCGATAGCGAGACCCTTGATCTCAATAACTACCATCCCGTGACCGCCGAGGCACTGGGCATCGTTACGATCTACCAGCACTTCCATCTGATCCCTCACCTGAGCGTGGCTGAAAACCTGGCCATGCCCCTTTTTACCAGCGAACGCGGTTTGATTCGCTGGCGGGAAGTGGACGCCCACGCCCGGGCCGTGCTGGAACGGATCCACTACGACATTGATCCCAAGGCCAAGGTGAAGGACCTTCCCGTTTCGCAGAAGCAAATGCTCGAGATTGCCATCGCGCTCTCCAAAAACGCCAAGGTCATCGTCATGGATGAGCCGACTGCCGCGCTCAGCCGTAACGAGACCGATATCCTGTTCGATGCTATAGCCGAGATCAAGGCGCGCGGGATCGGTATCATCTACATCTCCCACAAGCTGGAAGAAGTGAAACAGGTTGGCGACCGCATCACGGTTTTGCGGGACGGGGAAAAGATCACGACGGTTTCTGCCGAGGATGCCGATCTGGATGAGATCGTTGGACTGATGATCGGCAAAGAGTTGACCCGAAGCCACGAGGGGAGGGATGTCTCCTATGACGGCGACCTCCTCAATGTTACAGATATACAAAGCGTGTTTTTGCTGAGCCCGGCAAACTTTTCTGTTCGCAAGCGAGAGATCCTGGGGATCACAGGCCTTGTCGGTGCTGGAAAAACCGAACTCGCCCGAGCTCTCTTCGGTGCGGACAAACTGGTCGGAGGATCTTTGGTCCTGAACGGCGATACGGTGGTGATTGATTCGCCGGAGACGGCGGTTGGGTCGGGTATCGGCTACCTGCCCGAGGACAGGGATGCTGATGGGCTGTGTCTCAACTTGAGCGTCAAGCAGAACGTCTCCATGGTTCTGCTTACCAAGCTGAGAGGTATCCTGTTCAACAGAAATTCGGAGACAGATATCGCGACCCGCGTAGTCAGGTCCATGGATATCAAGACTTCCGGATTGTCCCAGGAAGTGAAGTATCTGAGTGGTGGCAACAAACAAAAGGTGGTTCTCGGGAAGTGGCTGTCGGCGGATTGTAATCTGCTGATCCTGGACGAGCCGACTATCGGCATCGATGTTGGCGCCCGCGGCGAGATATATTCTCTGATACGTGAGTTTGTGGACGAAGCCGAGGATCGAGCGGTGATCTTCATTTCCAGTGACATGACGGAGGTCATTGACGTGACTGACCGCATTCTGGTTATGGCCGATGGCAACCTGGTCGCCGAGCTCGATCCGAAACAGACGTCCAAGCAGGAGATCATGCATAATAGCGTGCAGGCCCAAAGGGTAGTGGAGTAAAAAACCATATGGATCAATTTGCGAGCGAGCGATCGAGCGTTTCAGCTGGCATTCGCGGCCTTTCCCGAAATCAGGGAGTCTCGATGCTGGTTATCCTGGCAATTATGTGGCTGGTGCTCGGGCTGCTGTCGCCCTATTTTTTCACGCGCGACAATATCATGGAAATCACTCTGCAAACGGCTGTCATCGCGATTATCGCTGCCGGTGAGACCTTTGTGATTATCTCCGCGGGCATCGACCTATCCGTCGGCGCACTGTTCGCCGCTTCAGCTGTGGTGGGCGGTCTTGTGCTGGAAGCCACCGGAAGCCTTCCTCTCTCCCTGGCTGCCACCATTGCCTTCGGGTCCTTGCTCGGCCTGACCAATGGGATTCTCATTACGAAGCTCTGGGTGCCCCCCTTTATCGCCACCCTGGGCATGATGGGCGTGGCCCGCGGTTTGGCGCTCATTCTGTCGGATGGTATTCCTATCTATGGGCTACCCGATGTGTACAAGTTCATCGGACAGGGAAAGTTTTTTGATCTTATCCCCGTGCCCACGGTGATCATGGTCGTGGTGTTTATCGTGGGCTTCATCATTGCCAACTACACGCGTTTCGGCCGTTTCGTCTATGCCATTGGCAGCAACGCCGAAGCCGCACGCCTGTCCGGCATCAAGGTTGCCAGGGTTACGATCGGCGTCTACGTGATCTGTGGTCTGCTCACGGGGTTGGCATCCATCATTGAGGCTGGGCGGTTGGGGATTATTCAGCCTGCTGGCGGCAACGGCTACGAGCTACTGGCCATCGGGGCCGTGGTTATTGGCGGTACAAGCCTGTTTGGCGGCGAAGGAAGTATCATCGCCACACTCATCGGCGCCATCATCATGACAACCATTCGCAACGGGCTGAATATCCTCGGCGTAAATTCGTTCTGGCAGTACGTGGTGACCGGCGCAATTATTATTGCCGCCATCGCGATCGACCAGTATCGGCGACGGCGGTAAGATCAAGGAGGTGAAACCGGTAAGGAAACAGGCTACGACGGAGAGATTTCGAGTTGAGCTCAATGCTCTTGCTGTTCGATAAGGAGTAAAATAATGTTTAAGAAGCTAGGTCAGATTCTGGCAGTCCTGATGGTTTTCGCACTGCTAACCGGATGCGTAGCACCCGCAGCACCGGTGCAACAACCGGTCGCCGATCAGGTGCCGGCTGAGGAACCGGCGGCGGACGAGTCCGCTGCAGAGCCGGAAGACAAGGGCGAGATCGTCTTCATTCCGAAGTCGACCTCAGCCACCTTCTACCTGTTCCTGGTGAAGGGTGCCCAGGATAAGGCCAATGAACTTGGCTACACCGTCGACTATTTGGGTCCAGCCACAGAAGCTGACATTGCCGCACAGGTTGACCTTGTCCGGAACGTTACAAAGAAGAAGCCGGCCGGAATCCTTCTGGCCGCACTCGACTCGGAAGCCCTGATCCCAGCTGTTGAAGAAGCGATGGCAGCCGGCGTGCCGGTCGCCATGGCCGATTCGGGAATAAACAGTGATTCTCCATTGGCCAGCATTATCACTGATCAGTACGAAGGCGGCTGGATGGCCGGTGAGGAGATGGCCAGGTTGCTCGGTGAAAAAGGTCTCGTGTCCAACCTGGGCATCCAGGCGGGCTCGGTGAGCGCTGGCCGCAGCGTTGGCTTCGCAGAGGCCATCGCTCAGTATCCGGAAATGAGCGTTCTGGAAACTCAGTGGACGGATGCTGATGCAGTCAAGTCCCTGAACATCGCTACCGACCAGCTCACCGCCAATCCCGATCTGGTAGGATTCTTCTCGGCTGCGGCACCAATCGCGGCTGGTATTGCTCAGGCTGCCAAGGCCAAAGGCGTGGACAAGGAATTGAAGATCATCACATTCGATCCCAGTCCCGAGATTCTACCGCTCTTCGATGATGGCACGATCCAAGCCATTATCGCGCAGGATCCCTATCAGATGGGCTATGAGGGCGTGGCAGCAATCCACGCGTTCATCAACGGCGAGACGATCGAAAACCCAAGCGTCGAGTTGGCGCCGGTGCTCATTACCCCTGAAAATGTCGATTCTGACGTAGTGCAGGCACTTCTGCAGACGCCGGACAAGTTCGAGAAGTAAGCGAGCGCTGATATCCATTAGCTGATGCGGTGAATCCAAACCCTGTCAGCTACCGTATCGACGGTAGGTCCCCTCCCTTCCCCAGGCCTGGGGGAGGGAGGGGATTCCGTGCCGATGGCTGGAGATCATTTCATCGGGAAAATGCTGCGGCGCCCACGGCCAGCCGCAGCGGTAGGAAGCTGAGATGAACACGTTAAACATAGGCCTTATCGGAACCGGCTTTATGGGCCGGACTCATTCCAATGCGCTTGGCCAGGTAAACAAATTCTTCAATCATCGAATTCGGCCTGTCCAAAAGGCGGTATGCGCCAGGGACGCCGAGAGGGCCGCCGCTTTTGCCGAGAACTGGGGCTGGCAGGATGTCGAAACCGATTGGCGGGATATCGTCGCGCGGAGCGATATCGACATTATCGATATCTGCACGCCCAACAATACCCACTTTGACATCGCAATGGCGGCTGCGGAGTCAGGAAAGATCATCATCTGCGAGAAGCCGCTGGCGATGAATGCCCAGGAAGCATTGGCGATGACGGAAGCTGTGGAGAAAAGCGGGAGACCATCCATGGTTTCCTTCAATTACCGCCGCATTCCAGCTATTGCCCTGGCCAAACAATTCCTTGATGAAGGCCGTCTGGGTCGGATCTTTCACTATCGCGCCAAATATCTGCAGGATTGGACCATCAGCCCGGATCTTCCCCAGGGGGGTAATACGCTCTGGAGACTGGACGCACGGGCTGCCGGCAGCGGCGTTACAGGGGATCTGCTGGCCCACTCGATCGACCTGGCTCTTTGGTTGGCCGGCCCGATCCGGGAGGTCACGGCTATGACCGAGACGTTTATCAAAGAACGCCGACTTCAGGACGATCCGGAGACGGTAATGCCAGTGGAGATCGACGATGCCTGCGCGTTTCTGGCTCGCTTCGGGAACGGCGCTTTGGGAACCTTCGAGTCTACACGGTACGCCCGTGGCCGAAAGAACCAGAATACTTTCGAGATCAACGGCGAGAAGGGATCGATCGCATTTGACCTGGAAAACGCCCACGTGATCGAGTACTATGATCATGCTGACGACTCCCTGTCGCGCGGCTTCCGCACCGTACAGGTATGGGACAGCGATCATCCCTATATGAAACACTGGTGGGTTCCGGGCTGCGTCATCGGCTATGAGCACACCTTCATCCATCAGGCGTCGGACTTTCTGTACGGCATCGAGCGAGGCGAAAAGCTGGTGCCTGATTTCCGCGATGGCTACGAGGTCCAGCTGGTCATCGATGCTGTTCTTGCCTCAGCCCGCACCGGGACCTGGCACCAGATGAAATAGACAGAAGAGCTTTTGTGTAGAAAAGGGAGGAAAATATGACACAGCAGATTCTCGAGCAGGGCGGAGACATACTGCGGCTGGCGCCCACCTGGGTTCCGCGGGAGTTTTGTATACCCGGCCGGCGCATCAAACTGCATCCCCGCGACTACTACGCGTTCGGCGCCGATCGCGGCGGGATCGACGAGCGTTGGTTCTCGTCCACCACCAGGGCCGACAATGGCCCGCTGACCACAGCCGATGAGGGCCTGAGCTACGTCCTCTTCGGCGACGTCGACAAGCCCGACAGGGTGCTCTTCAAGGACGTGGTGGCCGACCTGGGCGCCAGACTGCTGGGCGATGCGATGTGGGATGCCCACGGAGCCTGGCCGATCTATTCCAAGTTCTTCGACAACAAGGGTCCATTGCCCCATCACATGCACCAGATGGAGGAACACGCGGCCAACGTAGGCCAGCAACCCAAGCCGGAAGCCTATTTTTTCCCTCCCCAACTCAACAACTACGGTGCCGATTTCCCCCACACGTTCTTTGGCCTGGAGTCGGGCACAAAAAAAGAGGATGTTATTCGCTGCCTGGAGGTATGGAACCAGGGTGACAACCGCATCACCGATCTGTCCAGGGCCTATCGCCTGGACGTAGGCACAGGCTGGTACGTGCCGCCGGGGGTTTTGCATGCACCTGGCAGCCTCTGCACCTACGAGCCGCAGTGGGCCAGCGACGTTTTCGGTATGTTTGAGTCGATGACCAATGAGATGCCCGTGAGCTGGGATCTGTTGGTGAAGGACGTGCCCGAAGGCAGGAAGCAGGACCTGGATTACATCGTCTCGATGCTGGATTGGCAAGCCAATCATACTCCGGATTTCAAGGCGACCTACTTCCGGCCGCCAAAGCCAGTCAAGGTATTGGAGGAGATGACCGAGCAGGGTTATATCGAGAACTGGATCACCTACGGCAATGATTATTTCGCAGCCAAGGAGTTGACCGTGTTGCCGGGCCGCACGGTGAGCATTCGTGATGCCGGTCCCTACGGCCTGATTGTTCTGCAGGGGCATGGCTCTATGGGCGAGTGGGCAATCGAGTCACCGGCCCTGATTCGCTTCGGGCAACTGACTCACGACGAGTTCTTCGTGTCCTGTGCCGCGGCACAGGAAGGTGTAATAATCCACAACCCCAGCGAGTCCGATCCCATCGTGATGCTCAAACACTTCGGACCGAATCCCGAGGCGCCGTAGGCATTCCTGGTCAAACGCCTGCGGTGAGCGAAGTCGAACCGTCGATAACGCGCTCATCGAAACGTTGCGGGGCCACAATTGCCCCCTGCCGCCCCTGAAGCAATGGCGGTTTTCAAGACAGGGGTTTGAAGGTGGCCAAACGAGCGGCGATGATGCTGGCAAACTCCTGGTCTCTATCAGGAATCACTTTAGTACACTGCGGGCTAAATAACTATGCAGTTACCAAGGTCCCTCACCAGAGGTAGAGACGGTCCTTAACCGCATGTTTATCTACGCCAAGCTGTACTAGCTAGCTCTTGCACCGCCTAGCTCTCGCACCGCCTAGCTCTCGCACCGCCTGCTGGCGTGCTGGCGTGCTGGCGTGCTGACGTGCTGATGAGGCGTGGGTTCCGGCGCAGGTGTTAACAACTGACAATTGACAATTAGAGTGTGCTATATGCTATAATTGAGATGGAGCGATGGCAACCAGTTCTGCCGACACCACCCAGAGATGGCCGCATGATCGTTAGCCTGAACTGAGATGGCAGGTCATACATGAAACACATCGAAACTGAAATCCTGGTGATCGGCGGCGGGGCGACCGGCACCGGCGTTGCGTGGGACGCGGCCCTGCGCGGGTTCAAGACAGTGCTGGTCGAGAAACGGGACTTGACGCATGGCACTACCGGGCGCTATCATGGCCTGTTGCACAGCGGCGGGCGTTACGTGGTCAAAGACCCGCAGAGTGCCCGCGAGTGCATCGCTGAAAACAGGATATTAAGGAGAACACACACCCACTGCCTGGAAGAAACAGGCGGTTTTTTTGTGGTCACGCCCGAAGACGAGGGCGATTTCCCCGATCGTTTTGTGGCTGCCTGCGCCGAAACAGGTGTACCATGCAATGAGATCACCGTGGCCGAGGCGCTGCGGCGCGAACCGCTGCTCAATCCTCGCGTCAGCCGTGTCTTTGAGGTGCCGGACGGCGCTGCCGACAGCTTTCTGGCAACCCATGCCACAGCACAGGCGGCGCGCATTGCCGGTGCAGAATTATTTCTGTATCACGAGGTTGTCGGGTTGCTCGTCGAGGGCGGAGAGGGTGAATGCCGCGTGGCAGGGGCACGCGTGCGGGACGTGGCCAACGGGGAAGACGTTGAAATCCACGCGGCGATGACGATCAGCGCTACCGGGGCATGGGCGGGGCAACTGGCAAAGATGGCCGGCATTGAGGTCGAAATAATCCCGGGTAAAGGCACGATGGTGGCCATGAATCATCGTCTCGTCAATACCGTGCTCAACCGCTGCAAGATGCCCGCCGATGGCGATATTCTCGTGCCCATCCATACCGTTTCGGTGATCGGCACCACCGACGTGCGCGTCACCGACCCCGAACACTTGCGCATCGAACCCTGGGAAGTGCAGTTCATGCTGGACGAGGGGGACAAACTGGTGCCCGGCCTGAGCAAGGCGCGGGTGGTGCGGGCCTGGGCGGGTGTGCGTCCCCTCTATCAAGAAGGCTACACCGGAGCCAGCCGCGAGGCCACCCGCCAATTTACGCTGCTCGACCATAGAGAACGAGACGGCGTGGCCGGGCTGCTCACCATCACCGGCGGCAAATGGACGACCTTCCGCCTGATGGCCGAGAAAACCGTCGATAAGGCGGTCGGGCATCTGGGTGAGCTCAAAGGGTGCATTACTGCCAACACGCCCGTGCCCGGCGTCGAGCAGGGATTTTACTGGCTTGGCCATCGCCTGCACGAGGTGGAGGCAGCGCGCCTGCAGGGACAACTGGTCTGCGAATGCGAGCTGGTCACCCGCTCGATGCTGGAGAACGCCGCCCGCAACAACCCGACCGTGACCCTGGACGACCTGCGGCGCGACGTGCGGCTGGGCATGGGGCCCTGCCAGGGTGGATTCTGCACCTATCGGGCTGTGGGGATTCTGCATGAAATCGGTGATCAGAGGTCAGAGATCGGCGCTGTGGATTGGAATGTGGCTTTTCTGCAGTCTCCCGCATATAACCAGGATGATGAAGCGGGAAACCGCCATTTACCATTGACAATTGACAATTCACCATTGGCAATCAGTAGCCCCAACCTGCTGCTGCGCGACTTCCTGCAGGAACGCTGGAAAGGTGTCACACCCATTTTGTGGGGCCGGCAACTGAAGCAGGAACGCCTGGATGAGCTCATCTACCTCAGCCTGATGAATGCCGACCACCTGCCCGACGATGGCGGCAGCAGTCCACTCAGCGAGTTCTATAACTTCGACACGACGCCCAACGAGAACATGGACATTCCCGAATGATCGACTTACTCGTCATCGGCGAGGGCCTGTCGGGGCTGATGGCCGCTTACCACGCCGCCAGGGCTGGTTTGAGCGTGCGTGTCATCGGCAAGGGCCTGGGTGCGCTGCACTGGGATGCCGGCACCATCGATCTGCTTGGTTATTTGCCCGGCGCCCACGACTCCCTTCGCTGCCCCATGAAACAACTCGGTTTGCTTGATCCAGCACATCCCTACCATCTGCTGGGCGAAGCGACTCTGGCCGCCGCCCTTGCGCAATTCGTCGCGCTGACCGCCGAACTGGGGTTGCCCTACAGCCCCGCCGTTGTCGCTGGCGAAAACAGCTTGCTTTCCTCACCCCTGGGCGCAGCCCGGCCGGTGTTTCTGGCCCCCGCTGCTCAGCAGGGCGGCGATCTCGGCAGTTCCGCCCCGATGGTGGTCGTTGGCTTCAAGGGCCTGCGTGATTTCTACCCTGCCCTCATCGCTGAAAACCTGAATAAACTGGGCTACCCGGCTCGTGCTGCCTTTCTGCCATACCAGTTGCTCAGCGGCCGCCGAGACGCCAACACTGTGCATTTGGCCCATGAACTGGACGCCCCCGCACGCCGGGCAAAGCTGGCGGCGGCGTTAAAAAAATTGCTTGAGCCGGGTGAGCGGATTGGCTTGCCGGCCATTTTGGGCATAGATGATCACCCCGCTGCGCTCGTCCATCTCGAACAGATCGTGCAGGCTCCGATCTTCGAGATTCCCACCTTGCCGCCCAGCGTGCCGGGCATACGCCTGGTCAAGTCGCTGCGGCAGCATTTGCTACAACTTGGCGTGCGCGTCGAGGCAGGCATGGAAGCGATAGGTTTCGAGACCAACGGAGGCAACAACATCCAGTGGGTCGAGACCGAGACCAGCGCCCGTCCTCTCAAGCATCGAGCAAAAAGCTATTTGCTGGCGACCGGCGGCATTCTCGGTGGCGGTTTCGACAGCGATCACACGGGACGGGTATGGGAGGTGGTTTTCGATCTGCCGCTCACCATCCCGCAGCAACGTAGCCACTGGTTTCGACCGCAATTCCTGGAGGCCACCGGCCAGCCTGTCTTCCGCGGTGGCGTGCCGGTCAATCGACGATTTCAGCCGGTCCGACCCTCGGGTGAGCCTGTCTATGCCAATCTGTGGGCTGCGGGCGGTACGTTGGCCGGCGCTGATCCCATCCGCGAGCGCAGCCTGACCGGGATCGCCGTGGCCACCGGTTTCGCGGCTGCTCAACAGATCGCTACCAGTCACGCGCTCACGTAACACGCATCACAAACCACGTCCTATGTTCACAGAATCCTGGCTATCCGTCGGCCCCTCGCTCGACGACTGCATCAAATGCAATATCTGCAGCAGTTACTGTCCCGTGGCGGCCGTCACCGACCTGTTCCCCGGTCCGAAATATGTAGGCCCACAGGCGCAGCGCTTTCGGGAAAACGGCCAGCCGCACTCCCCTGACCACTCGGTTGATTACTGCTCCGGTTGCCGCGTGTGCAACGAGGTTTGCCCCACCGGCGTCAAAATCGCCGAGCTGAACGCCCGTGCGCGCGCCCAAATCGTCGCTGACCAGGGCATTTCGTTACGGAACCGTTTGTTGGGCCGCAATGAACTGTTGGGCAAGGTGGGCAGCATCGCGCCGTCGCTGGCGAATTTCGGGCTGCATAACCCTGTCAGCCGGGTGTTGGCAGATAAAGTCATGGGCATCGCCAAAGAGGCGCCGTTGCCTCATTGGAGCAGGAACGGCACCTTTGGGTCCTGGATAAAACGCACGGGGGATCAACGTCTCAGGTCGGATAGAAAGGTCGTGTACTACCACGGCTGCGCGACAATGTACTACGAACCCTTCATTGGCAAGGCGGCGGTGGCAGTGCTCGAACATAATGGTTTCGAGGTGATTGTGCCGCCGCAGAATTGCTGCGGGTTGCCGATGCTTAGCAACGGCGAGTTCAAGGCCGCCAGAAATTACCATGAGGGCAACATCCAAAAACTGACCGGGTATGCGCGTGAGGGGCTCGCCATCGTCGGCACCAGCACCAGCTGCACGTTGACGCTGAAGGAGGAGGCGCCTGAACTGCTGGATATGCACAGCGAAGAAGCCAATACGCTGAAAATGGCCGTGTGGGATATCTTTGAATGGCTGAGGGAACTGTACCAGGCCGGCGAGCTACGCAGCGACTTTCATAGAATCGATATGGTATTGCCCTATCATGCGCCCTGCCAGTACCGTGCTCACCGCGTTGGCAAACCGGCGATGGAGATACTGATGCTCATTCCCGGGATCGATCTGCGGGAGAGTCACGCACGTTGCTGTGGCATCGCCGGCACCTATGGCTATAAGGTCGAGAAGTATCAGATCGGCATGGATGTGGGGGAGGAGTTATTCGGGTTTGTGCGGGAACAAGGCGATGCAGTTGAGATGACTGCCTGCGACTCGGAAACTTGCCGCTGGCAGTTGGAACATGGCACCGGTCTTCCCAGCCGTCATCCCATCGAAATCCTGGCGGCCGCCTACGGGCTATACGATCTGGAGGCGCGGGCGCTGGTAGGCAGCTAATCGCCTGCGATTCCATGTTCCCATTGAAACTGCTGGATAAACCCATTCATGATCCTGATTGAGCCACATAGCTGCAGCACCATGGGTCGGGCGCCAGTGGGGCTGTGGATGACGATAGGTGTGGTTTTCCTTGCCAGTGTCGTTCTTGTGGGTGCTTTGGGTTGGAAGACCAGTCCCGATATCGCCGATTTCCTGGTGACCATTGCCGCGTACGGGTTGGCGATATTGGCAAGCTATGTCGTTATCGCCTTTGGGTCGATGGTGCCTTTCAACTGCTGAAGTTGCAGGCGCCTTAAATTAACGAGTGTAAGTCCACCAGAAAGGAGCTAGCGAAGTGTTCCGGTTTCTGCTCTTCATCCTGGTTCTCTGTACGTTGGACGCCTGTAGCTTTGCGCCAACAGCATCGCCCCAGCCGACCCCGCTGGTGACGGAAGTTGATCCCGAAGAATACGTCCTTTTTTCAGCGATGATCGATCAAAAAGTGGTTGGGTACCGGCTGGGGGAGCCGGTCGTGATCCGTGAGCTGACCAGCCCCCGTATCAATGATCTTGAATTCGCACTGGAAGGACCCCATGAAATACCCAATTTGGGCCAAAGGCGAGAGGCCTCCCAACTATTCCCCCGGGGATTCACTTACTATGACTTTGAGTTTTTTAGCGAGAATGAGAAATCGACGGTATCATGGACCGCTGGAACTGGAGACATCGCTCCTGTACTTTTCAGCTTTGGAGGAGAGGAGTATTTTCTTGTCCTGCGGCAAAATGAGCTCGCAAGAGATAATGCGTTTTTGGATGATGATGAGATGATTATCTGGCCAGAAGCTGTTTATTTGAAGAAACAGGAAGGACTCTTCTCTTACTGATGACCGATAGCAAATGCCACCAGAAAGCCCAGAAGATAGCCGGCAACTCCCCCAATGGCAGCGCCAGACCAGATCCAGGCCCTTGAGTCTGTCCTACCGTTGACTCGTGCGATCTCAAGACCGGCATGGGCGCCGCCAACGGCCAGTGGAATAGTCACTACTGCGATGGTGGGTAAGCACAAGGGTGTACTGCCAAGAGCACTTAGGAAGTAGATCGTCAGGTCCAGTGAGTCCAGGGAACCCTCGATGAGCTTGGTGATAACCAGGGGTGCAGTGTAGACGCACAAGGCGGCAGCGATCAAGCCGCTGATGCCCCCCGCGACTACCACAAGTCTTCTATCCCTCGCCTCACTCAGTTCATCGCCTTGCGGCAATGTTGGGACTCGTGAAAGCAAGACCAGCGTGGCACCAGTGATTGCTCCGCCTGTGGCCCCAAGAACAGCACCCATGAGGGCAAGCCCTCCTGTTGACCAGGTCCGGGTTGGTAGATCGAAAAAGGCCGATGTGGGAATCGTCTCGGTGACCAGGAATACCTCCAGGGCCCAGCCAACTGCCCCGCTCAGAATCCCGGCAGAGGTCCAGGCGGCAAGGCTCGCGAGCATCAACCAGCGATTCGGAAATATCCGCTGCAGCATGACTCCAAACAGAGCGCCGTACGCG
Organism: Chloroflexota bacterium; assembly: GCA_034717495.1. Taxonomy (NCBI): domain Bacteria; kingdom Bacillati; phylum Chloroflexota; species Chloroflexota bacterium. Next base: position 26,224 of record JAYELL010000005.1, read on the forward strand.
GCCCAGGCGAAGGCCCACCCCGCGAGGAGGCTTGCCGAGGTCTCAGCCAGGGAGGTCGTCACGACGCTCACACATGCGGCCACGACCGCTGCCAGAGAGCTAGCAAGAATCCACCGACGGGCAGGGGGAAACTGCTGTCGCAATACAAAGCCGTACACACCTCCCGCCAGGATTCCGAATAGCATTATTGCCACAGGTGGGAGGGTGAGCACGGCAAGGGGCGCTACCGCACCCAGTCTGTAGCTCACGGCCCCAGCGACAGCCAGGCCCAACACCCACAGGGCCCAGGAACCCCATCCAAGTTGGGTGAGCTCGGCAGAAGTTTGGTCCGTAGTCTCTGGTGTCAGTGGCTTCTGTTCATTCATTGGGTGGCTCCATGCAAACGACGTAACTGCCCTTGGCTTCCGGGCGGGTTTGGAAACGATGGGTTAGTGAGAGATTGCCACGTCAGCCTCTCCAAGCATCGGCTGGCTCGCAATGACACTGTAGGTACCAGCTTTCCTGAGCACTAGCGCCGATCCTTGTTGAGCAGCACAAATATCTTTGCATCGTTGCCCTTGATCAGAAGTCCTTCCTCAAAAACCTGAATCTGTCCTGTGTTCTCGTAGCCCCGTTCAGGCTCCGTGGCCCAACCAAGCCCACTATGCTCCCCACCCAGGTGGTTTCGCCACAGCCAACCAAAACCTTGTTTGGGCTCAAAGAAGCCTGGCGGCGGCACCAGGCCAGCGCCATCGGGATGGCTGCCATCCCATTTCCAACTGGGATCACTTTGCCATTGGCCAGCTGGCGAATAGATGACGTATACTGCATCGGTGTCGCTGCGCCAAAGCATGTGCCCGCCCTGAAAGCCCTGTTCGGCAATGGTGGGAATCGTCACCATTTCCTCGACCGCACAGCCGAGATCGGCTGCGTGTTGCTGATGGATGTCGGCAAAAACGGGCGCCGGTGCTATCGCACAGCCTGGGGATGGTCTGCCAACCGCCAGGGTTGCCGAATCGCTGGAGCCGTCGTACCCTGTGGCACTGAGGTTACAGGTGACCGATCTGTCGGGAATCGGCGCCGATCCTTCCACACCTATCTCCAGGGCCCAGTGACCGCTGATCGTTCGCCCCAACACTGGATAACAGGTTATGGTGGCCGATGCGGCATTTCGCACCAACCAATGGAGCATATCCCCCTCGAGATCAAAACGGATCGTTATCGGCTCGGTCTGTTGCACGATCGAGGGGTTCCCCTGGTCACGCACGCAGCGAATGCCGATATCGTAGCGCGCCAGAAATGGATCCAGCGATTCGCCCAGATAGGAAATACGCCCTTCAAAGGGCAGGCTGTTCCATCCGCCCCCGCGCACAACAATCTTCGGCGGCATATTGCCGGCCAGGCGGACATCCTGGTCGGTCCACTCCCAGACATTGCCTGTCATATGAAACACACCGAATGGGCTGGCGCCGTCCGGATGACTTTCGCCGGAAAACGTTCCCGCGCCGGAGAGGTTTGCTCTGGCAGGATCGGGAGTGTCTCCCCAGGGAAAGGTGCGAGTGTCATCGCCGCGGGCGGCTCGTTCCCACTCGGCGCGGCCGGGAAGGCGAGCATCCAGCCATTCCCGGCAGAACGTACTGGCATCTGTGGCCGAAACCCCCACCACCGGCCGATCAGGGTCGGCAAACTCAGCCTGATATGAAATCGGGCTCTCATCCAGATCGGTCCTGGTCGGTCGACAGACACCGGCCAACACACATGCGTCGTATTGGGCATTGGTGATCTCAAATTTCGTTATGGCGAATTGCTCGACAAAAACGCTTTCCCTTGGGATTTCCCGTTCGAATTGCATTTCGAAACAGTCCCGGCCTGACGAGACACAGGCTGAATATGCTGAAGCCGCCTGCTCATCGGTGCTGCCAACGATGACATTCCCGCTGGGAATCAGCACCCACACCACCTGATCGACCACTAGCGCGGCGGTCGTTTGATCTGGCACCTTCGTCGGTGATGTGGATGACTCGGTTGGAGCTGGGAGGGTCTGCTCAGGGGTGACTGGCGAGTTGGCTTGGGATGGTTCAGGTGTGTCCGTGGGTTCAGGTTGGGCCGGCTCTGGCGCCTCGGTGACCGATACATGGTCCAGTGCCTCGAGGGTAAGATCGGTCTGGATCTGATCCGCTGGAGCGCTTGCAGCCGCGTTAGATTCTCCAGTCTGGGAAGGGGGCTGCTCTTCCCCAACGCCTGACATGTCAACCGCGCAGGCAGCCAGGGAAAGCAGGATCAGGATAGCCGATAGCGTAGCGGTTTTCATGCGAACTACCCGCTTTCTGGCAGGACATTCTGTCCATCGGCCTGTTGGAGTTGCCACGTCATGGTGAACGATTTCGCACAAGCGCTGTGTGCCGTCATCAGGTTTGGAAGGATCAGGAAAAAGACTGGAAAGATATCCCACATATTATAAAGCATATGCTCGATCTGTTCCAACGACTGCAAGCCCGGTTCTTCCTTGGGTAGCGCGGCCCTTGATGGGTCAGACTGACACTGCTGGTGAAATTGACTTCTGGCAAGAATCCCTTCGCGATCAAGCTGATTCTTATGGTACAATGTGAATATTGACCCTCGGAAGCTGGAGAGAGTGCTCAGGAGGCATGCCGTGAAAGCGTTCATGAGATCAACCAGATACTTGGTAGCAGCGTTAGGAATTGGCGGGTTGTTTCTCCTCCTTATGGCCTGCGCATCGATTCCGCAACAACCTGTGTCGACAGCCGTCGTTCCGGCCAACAGGAAAAGCAGCGGAGTTTCCCCAACTGAAACTGATGCCATTACTCAACAATGGGTGGTTTTCCCCGAAGCGGTTGCTGAGCAGACTCAACTTGCAAAAATGGTGGGTCTCGGCCCTTCCTTCGAGGGGTTTTGGACGCCATCCGCAGATGTCGTCTTCCAACTCGAAGACAAAATCACTGACTATCTGCGGCAGAATCCCGAGCAGTTTTTCCACCAACCGCCGGTCTGGCAGCGACTCGATGAGTATCAGCGACAGTATATTGGACTGAGCTTTCAGGATGGCCGCCAAATCATCTATGGGAATTTCTTCTGCAACAATAGTGGAAGGGATTGGAGGCAGCAATTAATCTTTGTGCTTGACGGGGGCGAATGCTATTTCCAGGTAATGTTCGATGTCGATTTCGGGGAATTCGTTGAGCTTCGGGTCAACGGAGAGGCGTAGGCCGCGGCCGAGAACTTCAGGTTTCGATCGGACTTTCCATCCGTTCTCAGTGCGGCATCCATGGGGGATGCCGCACCTGTTTTCTTAAGGCTCACATATTCATGGGCTGCCCAGTTTGCTAATGGACAGCGGGCAACGGCGCACACATCCTCGTGATTGCTTCGATGTGGCGATGGTCGGTGCCGCAACAGCCACCCATGACATTCAGATGGCTCATCTTATTCTTGAGAGCCCGATGCTGGATGCCGAGTTCCACAGGGTTGCCGTCGTCCATCTCATCCGTTTCATCCAACTCTGCATGGCTTATACGAGAAGCATTGGCTCGCAAGCCGCGGATTCGTTTTGTTGATGTTCGTGCATCGAGGCCGGCGATTTGGCGTCGAAATGAAGTTCAGCGATGCCCCCAAGCCTACGAAATCAATGATTTCGACCCCTCTATTCTCAGGCCCAAAAGGCCTTCTTCAGGTCGGTGAACTCCTCTACCGGCCCTTCGAAGCGATTGTGCCCCAATTCCAACACATAGACGTAATCGGCTATCTTCAGCGCCTGGCGTATCTCCTGGTCCACCAGAATGATGGTCATGCCCTCCTCATCCCGCAGTCGTACCAGCATGGCATACACGTCCTCGGAAAGCAACTTGGCCAGGCCCGCGGTGGGCTCGTCCACCAGGATGACCTTGGGATCGGTCATCAGCGCCCGGCCCACCTCCACCATGCGCTGCATGCCGCCCGAGAGCTCGCCGGCATCTGACCTGCGCCGTTCCTTGAGGGCAGGAAAGCGTTTGTAGTTCTCGGCCAACTTGCGTTGAATGCGAGTCTTGTCGCCCCTAAAGGTCCAGGCGCCCATTTCCAGGTTCTCTTCCACCGACATCCAGCGAAAGATCCCTGGCTGTTGCGGGATGTAGGACAGACCCAGATCGATGAGTTTGTGGGTGGGGGTACCCGTGATCTCGACGTCATCCAGAAGAACCTGGCCGGCGTTGGGGGTCAGGAAGCCGAAGATGGCTTTGAGCAGTGTGGACTTGCCCACGCCGTTGGCGCCCAGGATCGCGGTGATCTTGCCGTTGGCGGCGGTGATCGAAACCCCCTGCATGATGTTGAGATCCTTGTAGTAGCCCACGTAGAGATCGCGCACTTCAAGCATCGCCGCGCTCCCCGGCCTTCTGCTCCAGCAGGGCGGTCAGGCCATGTTCTTCGTTGACCGGGCCGATATCCTCTTCCTCCTCACCCAGATAGGCCTCGATCACGCCGGGGTTCTCTCGCACGATCTTCGGTTCGCCATCGGCGATCACCTGGCCATAGTTCAGCACCAGCAGGCGCCGGCTCAGAGTGAAGATCGACTCCATGTCATGGCTGATCAGGATGATCGCCTTGCCCTGCTTGTTGACTTCGACGATGTATTCGTAGATCGTTTCCATGAGCTTGGGATGAACACCGGCAAAGGGTTCGTCCAGGATGATGATGTCCGGATCCAGCATCAGGAGTCGTCCCAATTCCAGAAGCTTCTGCTGACCCCCCGACAGGCCACGGGCATATTCGTTCACCAGGTGATCGATGGTCAGGAAGTTCAGCACCTGCAGGGCCTGGTCGTAGAAATCCTGCTGCCGCGCTCGGGGATTGCGGGCCAGTGCGGGCACCATCAGGTTCTCCAGCACGGTCATCCTGCCGAAGGCGCGGGTGACCTGGAAGGTGCGACCGATCCCCCGCCGTGCGATCTCATAGGGCGGCAGGCCGTCGATCCGTTCCCCATTGAACCAGACCTGGCCGCCCGTGGGGCGGTGGACTCCGTCCAGGATGTTGATGAGGGTGGTTTTGCCCGCGCCGTTGGGACCGATCAGGCCCAGCAACTCGTTGCCCCGCACGGTGAAACTGACGTGGGCAAGGGCACGCACGCCGCCGAAGTCCTTGCTGATATCCCGCACCTCCAGCTCCATCAGGCTACGCTATCCTCCTGTATCTCGCGGCGCTTGGCCACCGTGTCGATGGTGGTCTGTTCCCCAAACAGACGCTCAATGATCGGCGCGATCAGTCCGTTTTGGGCAAAGCGCAGGGTGAACATCAGGATCAGGCCAAAGGCAGCATAGCGCCAGATTCCCAGCTCGATGGTCACGCCGAACAGGGTGATCTCCCGCAGCAGCTCCAGGGTTATGCGGGCAACGAAGGCGCCCAACGCCGCGCCGATCAGGCTCTCGATTCCGCCGATCACGGCCATGGCGATGACCAGGGACATCTGCAGCAGCTCCATGGTGTTGGGGGTGATGATGCCCACCTGGTGATAGAAGGTCGCGCCCGCCAGTCCGACGATCAGGCTGGTGAAGAAAAACACCATCACCTTGTAGCGAACCACGTTGACTCCCATGGCCGACGCGGCTTCCTCGTCCTCCCGCATGGCCTTGATGAACAGCCCATACTTGGAGGTGATCAACCAGTACATGATGGCCAGCACCCCCAGCAGGAGCGCAAAGGTTATGTAGTACTCGGCCAGTGGTGTCACATCGCCGTACAGGTTCTCCAACTGCAGCCCATTGTTTCCCTCGGTGAAACGAAATTCCGTCAGGAGGATGATGCGCAGGATCTCGGAGAAGGCGATGGTGAACAGAGCCAGATAGGCTCGTCGCAGGCGCAGGCAGAGCAGGCCGATGATCAAGCCCACCAGGCCAGCAAGCAGGGTACCGATGACCACGCCCATCAAGGGGGAGGTGCCCAACTCGCGACCCAACAAGCCGCTGGTGTACGCGCCAATGGCCATCAATGCCATATGGGCGAAGGAGAACTGGCCGGCGATACCGGCCAGTAGGGCCCAACTGGACGCCATGATGGCGTAGAAAAACCCCCCGGTTACCACAGACATCTGGTAGGGATGTTGGTTCAGGTAGAGGGGTGCCAGCAGGGGGAGGACAACCAGCAACCCGATGCCAATGGCACGGCGTATGGTCAGGGTGTTCACTCTTCCCTCCCAAATAGGCCGTTGGGTTTCAGCAGCAGCACCATGGCGAAGATCAGGAGTCCAAAGGCAGTCTTGTAGGCAGCCCCCTTGCTGGGATCGGGGTAACAGCCGGCGCCCAGGGCCTCCACCAGTCCGATGATCAGCCCACCGACCAGTGCGCCTGGTACTGAGCCCATGCCCCCCAGCACGATGATGACAAAGGATCGGGTGGCCGCGGGCGCGCCGACCCAGGGCACCCAGGTGAACACCGGGATCAAGGCTGCTCCGGACATGCCGGCCAGCATGGTGCCGATGCCAAAGGCAAGCGTGTTCATGGAGAGGGGATTCACACCGCTCACCGCAGCCGCCTGTTTGTCCATGCTCACCGCCCGCAGCGCCTTGCCCTGCCAGGTGCGCGTCAGATAGGCGAGCAGCGCCAGAATCAGGATCGCGCCGATAGCCGCCGCGATCAACCGGTTGGGAATCAGCACCAGCGGGCCCAACGTCAGGCTACCGGCCGGAAGATAAGGGTCGGCCTTCTGAGAAAAGGGACCCACCACCGCCAGCACCGCGTATTGCAGAAAGAAACCAAAGCCAAAGGTGATCAGGATACCATATTCCCCTGGCCGTTCGATCTTCCCGGTGTGCATCGGCCGCAGGAAAGAGCGCTCGAACAGGAAGCCGATCAGCATGGTGACCAGGCCGGCCACCGGCACGCCCCAGATGGGGTTCAAATCGGCGAACAGCTGCAGGAAGTAGTAGGCGATGTACCCGCCAAGCATATAGAGCTGGCCATGGGCGAAGCTGATCACCCCCTGGACCGAGTAGATCAGCGTCAGGCCAACCGCCATCAGGGCGTAGATGAAGCCGATGGTGAGGCCGTTGGCGATCTGGTTGGCCACGTAGCCGCCGTTGATCACGCAGAGATTGTCCGAATTAAGCAGGGCAAAGAGCCCGAAAAACTGGAGGGCTGCCAAGATGCCCAACCCCAGAGCCCAAACGCGCCCGGTCAGGTCCGGGGTGAGCACCCAGAGGGGCAGCAACAGGAAGGGCCCGAGGGTCAGGCCCGCCAGGCCGCCGATGAAGCGGGCTGGCCCATCGTCCAGCCCGCGCCGGCGGTAGTGTTTGGGCAATTGCCAGGTGCCTAGCGCCGCCCAGATCGGTCCGGCCAGCACCAGCCAGGCCAGGACCATAGGTGGAAAGGATCCCATTGGGTTGTCCTTTGCAGAAAGGGCTTGAGGCCCGAAGGTTGGGCCTCAAGCCCCCGAGAGGTTAGGGTGTGGTACCAGGGGTGATGTACAGCGTATCGTGAGTCTGGTAGACCTCGGGCCAGATCACGGCGGCTTCCTGCCAATCCTGGTTGGGCTCGAAGTACTGCAGCAACAGGATGGCCGGGTCGGGCCATTGGTGCCACATGAAGGCGGGCACGCTGCCATCGTCGGGTAGGGGATTCTGGCTGGTGTATTCGAAGTAGTAACGCCCCTGGGCCAGGTTGATGTCCGTCTCCTCCAGGGCCTGGATCAGGGCCTCCGGCTCGGTGGTGCCGGCCCGCTCGATGGCGTCGGCCAGGATCCAGATGGTGTCGTAGGCTTCCAGGGCGTAGCTGGGCGGCGCGGTGTCGAATTGGGCCTCGTAGGCCTCGGCCACCCGCCGGGTGGTATCGTTGTAGAGGCTTGGCGGCAGGCCAACCAGGGCATAGACGAAGTAGTTACCGTTGGGAACGCTCTCCCAGAATTCAGGTTGGATGGCCACCTGGTTGGTGGTGCCGATGGTGGTCTCGGTGGGCGCGACCCCCAGCTCCGCCATCTGCTGGGCCAGGTTGTAGCTGGTCTCACCTGTGACTGCCACCCGGATCACGTCCGGGGACGGGTCCATGGCCTGAATGCGGCTCAGAATGGGTAGGAAGTCCTCGGTGCCCAGCTCGACGAAAAAGATCTCCATGATATTCAGTCCCAGCTCTTCGGCGAACTTTTGATCCTGGTCCGCCTGACCCGTGCCGTAGTCGGTGTTCTCGGCGATGATGACGATATCGTCAGCACCGACGGCGGAAAACCATTCCGCGCTAGCCCGGGCATTCATGGAAGAGGCGGGCGCGATGCGGAAGACCTCAGGATAGCCGGTTTCGGTGATCGCATCCGACCAGGTCTCGGAGAAGAGCACGGGGATACCGTTCTCGTGGGCAACGTCGGCGATGGGAATGCCGACTGCGCTGTGATATTCACCAGCCAGGGCGACGACGTTGTTCTCGTGGATCAACCGTTCGGCCACGGCCACGCCGCGCTCTGGCAGCCCCTCCGTGTCGGCGAAGATCAGCTCCACCGGCTTGCCCAGGACGCCCCCCTGCTCGTTGATGTCATCAACGGCCAGGCTCATGGCGAACTGCATGGCGATGCCACCTACCACGCTACCGGGCGCCGACAGGGGGCCAATGCCGCCAATGCGGATAGTGTTTGCCTCCTGGGCAACGGGCTCTTCGGCAACAGGCTCAGGGGCTTGAGCTGGTACGGGCGCCACCGGTGCGACGCAGGAGGTCGCTAACAGCGCCAGGATCAGCAATGCGGACAAAAAAAGACCGTTTCGAGCGTAAATGTTCAAGGGGTTGCTCCTTTCTAGGTGACGTGTGATTTTGGGATTCGGGTGACCGGCGCCTGGCTGGGATGGCGGCACGGCGCAATAGGCCGGTCGCCGGCATGGCCTTGACGGCGGTTCAGGGAATCGGGGCAGTGATCACCTCCTTGGGTTAGCAGGCTCTGAATCAGCTCGACATAATCGCATCGTCTGTCACGACGTGAGTCACGCGACAACCGGGCGGTTGCTTGAGCCTGTGAGCTGTTCGGTTGGTCCGCTAAATTGATCGCAACACCGATCGAGGCAGCGAACTCTCATTGGAGCGCCTGATGGTGGCGATCAGGTGTGGATGGTTGCGACTGACGATGGAGGAAATGGTGTTCCTGGACGCAGAGGGATAGCATGCGACGATCGAGCATTGGTTTGCTAGCTTGCCCTCCGGCGATGTATCTTACCTTGAAACCGGCATTCTGTCAACTGGGGTTTCGCAAGGGGGATAGCGCAAGACGTGTGCTCATCCCACTGCCCGAGCCGGGCAGGAGCTTACGCAGTGAGGGCCTCCTACTACCCTGGAAGCCGGCTCGCATCGTCTGCTGATGGCTGACCTGTCGCGGCGTTCGCGGGCCTCTCCGGGTGCAACCGGGGATGACCTCGTGTTGGATACCCCGGCAAACTGAAGCGGTCCATTTGGGTGGACGGTATGTTCCCAACTCGTTTGGCCGGTGGTGTCTCGATCGCGCCTTGCGCTACAAGCCTCTCGATGTCCACCTCGTCGTACCTGTAACCTGGAAAAACCTCGCCGGACACAGCAGAGCATGCATCCATCCTCGTTTGCGAAGATGAAGGATGAAACCTCCGGCAGCCAGGCAAAATCGGCACGTTTTCGGCGGTCAAATGATGTGAGATTAGGTTATGTCACAGTCCCTTTGAAACCAACCGGCGGGAGCTGGAGGAAACTGAAAAGGGCCGCTGACAACTACGAAAAGTGTTGGAAAAGCCAGATCTTCGAGACACGAATGATGAGACTTGCCGGGGAGTTCGAAGGCGCTGGCGCGTGGTCGTACAAGAACTATCCTGGCAGAGGAGTATCAGACTCTGTCAACTATCTGGTTGTCCAGTTTCCCCTGGTGCGGCTGCGGCACGAAGTTTTTGCATTCCTTCCTGGAGGACTTCCTGGAACATCCATATGTCTGACGAGAAGGTAGCAATCATCATCCCCCGTTCAATCCAGTGTACCAGGCGTTCAGTGTCGGGTAAATGCAAGCCCCAAGGCATGGTGTGGGCTTCACAAGTGGCTACTATGCGTTCAAGCATATGCTCGGCCAGGGGGTCTTTGGTGTTGCCAGCCACACCGAGTGAGAGGGCCAGGTCGTCCATGCCAATGACTACGCCATCGATACCGGGCACGGCAATCATCTCCGGCAAGGCCTCGACGCCTGCCTTGCTTTCAATCTGAATGAAGTTGAGGAGATTATCGTTTGCCCACCGGACATATTCACGAAAATCGATCTCGGCGAAGTCGACGTGGGCGGCCAGGCGGCTGAATCCGCGTTGACCCATCGGCGGGTACTTGCTGTAGCGCATGATCTGCCGCACCTGGTCCGCGCACTCCACCCGCGGGGTCATGATGCCCTGAGCACCGGCGTCTAACAGGCGGGCGTACATGTGGTATTGGGTATCCGGCACACGCACGAGGGGGGTAATGCCGGCGAGACGAGCGACTTGGATGAGGTCGGCGGCGGTCTCAAGATTGTATGGCCCATGTTCCATATCGAGGAAAACGAATTCCAGGCCATAGTTGGCCAGGAGTTGAATGATCGCGGGCGCACGCACCTGGACGATCATGGTGCCGATCACTACACGGCCATCGGCAAACGCTTGTTTGATGGGACTTGAGACCAGGCCTGGTCCTTTTTTCATGTCAATCCTCGAAAACTCCCCAGCGCTCTTCTGCCCTGGGCCGCACCGACTGGTTGACGATGGTGGGAGGCCAGCAGTTAAGCAACAATTGGGCTGCGATTCCCGCGCTATTGCGGTAAAGCATATCCACGGCAGAAACTGAATAACTGGCGACGTGGGGCGTCACCAGAACGTTCTCCATACCATACAAGGGGGAGTCTGCCGGCAACGGCTCCTTTTCGGTCACATCCAGGCCGGCTGCCAGCAATTTGCCCGATTGCAGCGCTGTCACCAATGCTTGCTCGTCAACTACCGCGCCGCGGCTGGTGTTGACGAGCACCGCGCCTGGCTTCATGGCGTCGAATGCCGCTGCATTCAAGAAATGATAGGTTGCATCTGTGAGCGGCGTGTGGATGGTCACGAAATCGGAGCGGTGCAACAGTTCCTCCAGGGGTACCTTCTCCACGCCGCAGGATTCCATGTACCCGGAATCGATATAGGGGTCGGCTGCGATCACCGTCAGGCCGAAGCTGCGCAAGCGCCTGGCAATGGACTGGCCAACGCGGCCAAAGCCGATCAATCCCAGTGTTTTTCCATGGATTCGCACACAGGGGATGGCGCTGAGACGGTGCCATTGGCGATTGATTGCCCGACGATTAAGGGGAGCCAGGCGCCGGGCGCAGGCGAAAAGCAAGGCGATGGTGTGTTCTGCCACCTCTTCGGTGCACCAATCTGCCACATTGCTGACCAGAATACCAAATTCAGAAGCGATTCCAACGTCGATCGAGTCATAGCCGAGGCCCATGCGGATGATGCCGCGACATCGGGTGAGGTGGGGGATTGTGTGCCGGTTCAGGAGGGGGCGGACCGACTGGATCATGACCACATCCGCGTTTTTGGCCATCACCACCACCGATTCCTCGGTGCGCTGTTGGCCGATCTTCAACTCAGCGCCCGCGTTGCCCAGCGTTTCAGCCATATCGGCCAGGGAAGCTGGCGTGATATCAAAGAGATCCGAGTCATAGTCAACCAGGGTCACACTGTAACGGGCCATTAGCTGTCGTCACTCCTTCTGCAACATTTGCCGATTCGCCATTCGCTGATTCGCCCGCTGCCAACCCCCTACCCCTTGATCCCTACCATGACCATGCTCTGCATCACCCAGCGTTGCATGAAAATGAACATGATGAGAAGCGGCAGCATGCTGACCAGCGCGCCGGCAGCGACCAGTGTGTGCTCGACATAAAATGCGGTGCTGAAGACCTGGAGACCCACGGTGATCGTCATCATCTCCTGGCTGCTGGCCATGACCAGCGGCCAGAGGAAATCATTCCAGGCGAGGATGGTCTTGAGCACGGCCACGGTTACGAAACCGGGAATGGTCAGGGGCAAGGCGACGCGGAGAAAGATCGTGAACTCACGGGCACCGTCCACGCGGGCGGCGTCGATGTAGTCGTCGGGAATGCCTTCCATGAATTGCCGCATGATAAAGACCCCGAGGACCGTCATCCAGTTGGATCCGACAATACCGGGGTAGGTGTTGGTCAGGCCGACGCTGTTGAACATGAGGTAAAGGGGAACGACGGTGATCTCGGGTGGCATCATGAGCAGGGCGATGACCGAGAGAAACAGCAGCTCCTTGCCCTTGAAGCGCAATTTGGCGAAGGCATAGCCGGCCAGCGAGGCAAAGAACAGGCTGGAGATCACCGACAACGTGGTGACGATGACTGAATTGAGCAGCCATCGGTCAATCGGATACTCGCTGAACAACGTCTTGAAGTTCTCGAAGTAGAGCCAATTGTCCGGCAGCCAGGTCATGGGAATGCGGTTGACCTCTTGCGGGTGTTTCAAGGCCGTCAGAAGGGTCCACAGCAGGGGCCAAAGCATGATCAGCAGTCCAACCATTGAAAACAGAAACAGAGAGATCCTGCCCAGGCTGTGTGACCACCGATGCCTGTGTGGAGCGCTGTTCGTGTGCTTATCGGGTGATGTTACCATGACGGTTCATGCAACTCAATACTCGATCTGGCGGGAGAGGACGCGGCGCTGGAGTAGCGTCAGTGCCAGGATGAGCACGAAGAGCACGATCGCGGCGGCGGCGGCCGTGCTCATGTGAAAATACTGGAAGGCCGAATCATAGATGTGCAGCACAACGGTGCGGCTGGCGTGGGCAGGGCCGCCCTGAGCCGCGATGTAGGGCAGGTCGAACGTGCGCAGTGAGGTGATCACCTCCAGAATGATAACCAGTACGAGCTGCGGATTGAGCAGCGGGAAGGTGATGTGCCTGAACTGTTGCCAGCGGCTGGCGCCATCGATAGAGGAGGCGTCGTAGTAATCGTTGGGGACGCTCTCAAGCCCGGCCACGAAGATGACCATGGCAAAGCCCAGGCGCGCCCAGACGTACATGATGGAGAGGGAGGGCAACACCTGCGCTGTGTCGTTGAGGAAACCTTGCTCCGGCAACCCCAGCGATCGCAATATGTTGTTGAGCAGACCGATCGAGGGGTTGAACATCCATTTCCAGACGAAGGCTACCGCCACCAGCGAGACGATCAAGGGCAGGAAGTAGCCTGCCTTGAAAAGGTTGCGTCCCGGGAGCCTGGTGCGGGATTGGAAGGCCAGGGCCGCGAGCAGGGCAAAGAAGACCGTCATCGGCACGCTCAGCAGGGTGAAGATCAAAGTGTTGACCAGGCTCTTGCGAAAGAGAGGGTCGGTCAATAGCTCAACGTAGCTCTGCAAACCCACGAAATCTCCGAATCCGTGGATGTTCCAGTTTCTGACGCTGAGAACGATAGTGTACGCGGCAGGGATGAAAAAGATAATGATGATGTAGATGAGAGTTGGCAGGGTGAACAGGTAGCCGCTACGGGCCTCGCGGTAGGCGGTCGTGCTGCCTGTGATCACGCCAACAATGTAATTCCTGGTGCCCCACGGCTTTTTGGAGCCAGGCGGGCCACTTTGCCCAGAGGATACGTTTCTGCCGGCATTGGCCGTGGTCATTGTGGGTTTCCGTGGTGGTTGTCTTGAGGGGTTCGTGGATCACGCATGGAGCCGGCAACCAACCTCATGCGTGATCCAACATGTGACAAGAATCAGCCGCAGGGCCCCTTATCCATGACCTTCTGCATGTCGGCAGCTGCTGCGTCCAACGCTTCTTTGGGATCTGATTTCTGAAGCAGGATCTCTTGAATCGCCTGGGCATGGCGATCACCCAGCTCCTGGTGGCGCGCATGGGTATAAAGCGCCTCAACGTAGTTCTCCGAGGCGTAGGCCAGCGCATCGTAGTCGGCGCGGGCCTGCATGTGCTCGGAGTCGGTGTTTTTGGTCCAGGCCACTGGCGAGCCGTTGAGCTTGGAGGCTTCGAGGTCGCCTTCCTGGGTGGCCACGGCCATGCGGATGAAGTCCCAGGCCGGCTCCTTCAGCGGGCTGAATTGGTTGACCATCATTGCCCAATCAACCACGCCGGTGGCGCCCATGCCCTCATCAACCTGGCGGGGGATGTGGGAGACCTTGTAATTGATGTCGGGCGCGTTGTCGGCCAGCCAGCCAACCATGAAGGACTCGCGGAAGAACATGGATGCCTGTCCGGCCGCGAATTGCTGCTCGGGTTTGCCCAGCGTGATGCTGGAGATGTTCTCGTCCACGAGCCTGCGAGCGAACTCGAGGGCCTCGACCGCTTCCGGGGAGTTTGCGACATCCGCGGCCTGGCTGTTCTCCAGGTCGTAGATACGGGCACCAAAGGCATGCAGGAAGGGGATGATCTTGCTGCCGGTGCCGGCCCCGCGGGCGTCGTCGTAGCGATGAGCGAAGCCGGAGCGGGTGACGTTTCCGGCGTCATCGCTCTGGGCAAGGATCTTGGCATATTCGTACAACTCATCCATGGTCTCCGGTGGGCCTTCGAGACCGGCCTCGGCGAAGTGATCGGTGTTGTAGAACAGCATGCTGCCCAGGCCGTTGGTGGGGCCATCGGGATAGCCGTACCAGGTGTTGTCGTACTTCATGACGTTGTGAAAGGCTGGGATGATCTCCGCTTCCGCCAGTTCGACCAGGTCGGCGGGCATGGGATCGGCCACGCCTACGCAGCCGGCCCACGGCGCCACCAGGCCGACGAAGATATCGGGGGCGTTCTCCCTGCCGGCGAATGCTGCCAGGAACTTGGCCTCGAAACCGACGAAGGGGTACTCGACCATATCGACCTCGATGTTAGGGTACTTTTCCTGGAACTCGGGGATGATGGTCTCGAAGTAATCGAAAGCGTCGTAGTGATTGTCGATCGGCTGCCAGAAGGTCAGGGTGCCGGAAAGCTCGCCCGGGGCCGCGGCCGGCTGAGCTGGAGCCTGAACTACTGGCGCAGCACAACTGCTGATGAGGGGCATGGCGACCGCAGAGCCGACCGTGAATGCGCTAATCCGGAGGAAATTGCGCCGGGTGACTGGTTTGGACATAGTGGAACTCCTTTTTTCCGTGGGAATATGCGGTGAGAGGGACTAGCCAGAAAAGCAAGGCGACGGATCGGCAGTCAGGCCCAATAGGCACCTCCTTGCGCCAGGGCGACTTGCCGCGCCCGGGCGGAGCGTAGCAAAAAAGATCCTTCCGGATCGGAGTTGAACTGCGTGGGCAATATATCGTATGTGGTATACCAGAATTATACCAGAAGGCTGGTTCGTTGTCAACACCTTTTTTCACAAATGGTCCTCCGGTCAGCATCGGATGGGGTATTTTCCGAAGCGGCGCGCGGCAGCAAGCATGGTATCCAGGTTTTTAGGCGGAACATCCATCAGCACGGAGTTCGAGGTGCTGAACACGTAGCCACCACCGGGCGCAACGGCTTTCATCAGCTTGACCACCTGGGCCTCGATCTGATCCGGTGTTCCTCGCACCAGCAGATCGCAGTCCAGGTTGCCCAGCAGGGCCAGCCGGTCGCCGTACTGTCGCTTGAAGGCGAAGATGTCCATGTTGGCGCCCGGTTCCAGGGAATGCAGGCCGTCAATGCCCACATCATCGACGAGAACCGGCAGATGGGAGCGGAGATCGCCGTCGCCATGCTTGATGTACTTCAAACCGCAGCGGTGGGTTTCGTCCACGATCCGTCTGAGATAAGGAGCGATCAGCTCGCGCAGGTGGCGCACCGAGAAAATGGGCCCGGCCTTGAATGCCCAGTCATTGCCGCCCGTGATCCCATCCACCCCGAGGTCAGCCTGAGCCCGCACCAACTGGACGATTCCTTCTGTTGTCACCTCCATATACCGGTGAACGAGTGCAGGTTCGCACACCATCGCCATAAGGAAGTCCGTGACGTGGGCGGTAGAGCCTGGGTAGCATACGTCGCCCCAGCCCAGGACAAAGATATTTTCCGCCAGCGGGTGTTCGACCGCCTGGCGGATTCCGTCCAGCGCATCTCGCAGTGGTTCGGTGCTGAGATCGATTGGACGGTCTTCCAGGACTTCGATGTAACGCCTTAACTCGTCGATGCCGCCCTGCTTGATCGAATCGTCGGCATCTGCCAGGATCTCGCTTTCATCGATATAGATGTGCCGGGACCAGAATCCGTCCGGGTGTTTGATAATCCAGGTGTCAGGATTGGGTTGCTGATAACTCACCTCCAGCAATGCGTTTGGAGCCCAGTTCCCGGAACCGAACGCAAAGGGTGTGAGGAAGTCGGTGGGGCGGACGCGCACCATGTCGAAGCCCATGTGGTCGTAGAAGGTCATGGTGTCGTCGACGATACGACTGATCACGGCGCGCCGGGCGCTGGGCCCGCTGGCGTTCGCCTCCAAAACGGCCCGGATTGTGCGACCGCCCCCCGTGGGCAGCAGGATATCCCGGTTCATGATCCGGCGTGCGACCGCGTTGTGAAAGCCCAGCTCCCAGATCGGGACGCGGTCGGCTTCCTGAAAGGAAAGTGCTAACCGGATCCTTTCCTTACCGGACAGCCCATCAGGCTTGCCGTTCTTCATGGTGTTTCTCCCAAGTCTATGTGCCTGGATTTAGCAGCCAATGCGAAATCATGCCCGGCCCCGCGTGCGCCAATCTGCCGGCGTTGCGCCGATGGCCATGCGGGCATCGAAGTAGGCTGCAATGTTTTCCATGGGCAGACCGCTGTGAAAACCGCCGCCTGTGGCGAGAGCAAAGCCTGGGATATCTTTCGCCACCGAAGTCACGACATTGACTTCCGCCTTGATATCATCAGGGGTGCCGAAAGCCAGGGTTCTGGTGCTGATGCCGCCAATCATGAACTGTCCTGGCGAACCAAAGTGTTCGATGACAGCTTCGACAGGAGTCAGAGGCGCCTCCCACATCAAGCCGTCAACGCCGGCATCGACCAGCTGCGGCAGAAAGGTGGTCATATTGCCATCGGCCACGAAGATGATCTTCTTGCCGCGTTGCCTGGCCGGTTCGAAGATCGTCGGGTAGTGGGGGAAGATGTAGTCATCGTACCAGGCCGGATTGAACATGGGCCCGGTGGCCGATGCCAGGTCGTCATGCACAAAGATGAATGGCGAGTCAGAGGCCATCGCCATCTCGGCCACGATGGCCATCGATTTTGCCACGCATGGCAAGAGGACATGGTCGTGGAACCGGTCAGGCTCCAGAGCAGCGGCCACCATGAAATTTTCCCAGCCCAGCGTCTCCACGGGCCACATGAACAGGGTCGTGTAGAGCATGGGATAGTACATGCCTGCATCGCCGACAAAGTCCTCACGTGCCGCGATATCAGCAGCTTTACAGGGGTGAGGCACGGGTGTAACCAGATCTTCGTAGCGCAGGGCCTCCGCGTCAAGGTCCCAGATCTCATCTGGGCAGTTGGCGGCATAGGTGTGGCGCATGGCCGTATCGTAGACGCCCAGATGGGCCAGGTTGTAGGGCGCACCGAGCAGGAACCGGGTCTCGCCGGCCGGCGTTGGTGCAGGAGCATTCTCCAGCGGCACCCGATTGATGATGTCGATGCCGAGGGCTTGATAGGCTCGCATGAAGCCCTCGGCCGTGTGTCGATACACATCCAGACCGGTGACCAATTCGATCAGGCCCTGGTGATTCAAAGTTTCCTTGGAAACCAGTTTACCGCCAGGTTGCCCTGCCGCCCAGGCCAATACATCCGATTTCAAGACGTTTTCTCCCGCGCAAGGTTGGGCTTGGCTGTTTTTGATTTTTCAGAAATATATGCCATTACCCCTCGGCCCTCTTCGACCGAGTCGGCCTTCATGTGCACCATCAGGCCGGCCGGCGAGAGGCCATCCATGATCTCCTCGTATTCGTCGAGGCTGAAGCCAAAGAAGACCTCGCGCGCAAGAATTAACGGCATTTTCAGTGCCTGCAATTTACGCAGGGTGGGCATGGCATCCTGTAAAGTGATCGTCTGCGAGTCGAAGTAGAAGTTCATGGCTCGCACGTTGGGCACTGAGGCCAGGGTCTCAGCCAGGTGAAGGGAGGGGATATGCAGATGCAGGGTGCCAAACGGGAAGCTTGAAATCCGCCGGAATGGTTTCAGGAAGAACTGGCGGTAGTGGGCCTCCGACATCATGCTCGACGTGTCGTCTTGCAGCCAGGGTGCGGCCTCGGGCGCCCACAGGCCGAACTGGCGCACGCCGTAGCCGCCGCGGTAGCGGGGCAGTATCTTGGCCTGGGCCCGGGCCACATGTTGCCAGAGCTGGGCAGCTTCGGCAGCCAGGCGCGTGATGGCACCTGGATCGTCGAACATGGTGTAGAACAGACCCTCGCTGCCCAGCAGCGCAATAAGGATGTCGGCGGGGCCGCGCAGATGGCTGAAGCTGACCGCATAACGGCCTTCCACGTGCTCGATGACGGTTTGCATCACGGCCATCAGTTTCCGGAACCAGGGATTGTCCGACGAGAAGTTGATGGAGGTGCGAGCCGTGGGATCCAGCGGTTGCCCGGGCCACAGGCTCTTGCCTTCGGGCACCAGCACCCGGCAGCCGGCCATAGCCTCCAGCCAGGGCACTCCCAGGAGGCATTCGGCCACGGCCACCATATCATCGCCGATCAGTTCGCGGGCCGCGGCGACCCGGTCGTATTCGGATAGCAAGGCGCCGGGATCGATGCTGTCAGGGCTGAGTTCGCCCTGCCCCATTGCCCGCGCCGTCAACTCGGTGTCCACGTAAGCATCGTAGACCACGCCGATCAGGGGCCGATCTGCCGGTTCACATGCCCAGAACGCCCGGTGGCGACGTTCGAGTTCGTTCCAGTCGCGGGTTTCGGTCATCGTCGGGACACTTCCTGATCAGTGTTTTACAGGGAGTCGTCGGCGTCGGGTTATAATCGCAAGGGCTAACTGTCTACGAGCCTGCTCTCAGCATACGCAGGGAGCGGTTGAGGGCGTTTTCGGTATGGTGAGCAAGGCTTTCTTTGGCCGTTTGGGGATCGCCGGAGTTGATGCACTGCACCAGATCAACGTGCAAGTCCAGGGTCTTATTCCAGTCATAGGCGCCGGCGTGCCAGGCCACGAACATGAATATGGGACCTAACATGGAGTCTAGCACGTTGACCAGGTGGCAGTTGTTGGCCTGGTGCCAGATCAGCCGGTGCATCTCCAGATCGCTGTGAGTGTAGGAGTCGCTATCCTTTTCGGCTACTGCTTGTTCCATCTCGGCAAGTTTGGCCAGGAGTGCGCTGCGGTTCTTGGGGTTGGTGTTTTTCGCCGCCAACTCGACGGCCAGCATCTCCAGCGTCAGGCGCACCTGGTACAGCTCTGTAACATCCCGTTCGGACAATTCGATGACGTAACGGCCATTGGGTTTGGAGATGACAAGCCCTTCCTGCTCGAGCTGCATCAGCGCATCACGAGCGGGCGCGCGGCTGATGCCCAGGAGGTCCGCCACTTCGCGCTCGACCAACTTGGTGCCGGGAGCGAAATGGCCGCCCGTGATGTAGGAGCGCAGGAGCTCGGTGGCTTGATCCTTCAGCAGTGTTCTTTCAAGACGGGGCGCAGCGCTAGGTCGGTTGTTGAGGAGTCTGGAGAGATTGTTGGAGCCGTTCATTGTGATTCACCGGCGCGAAAACGTATCGTATGTCGTATGTGGTATACCAGTATAATAACATAGGGTTCTGCTGCTGTCAATAGTTGTACCGTGAAGGCTTTCCATTTCTGGGTCGCCTGGCAGTGGGTTTCAGCACCCTGATGCGATGAGCGGCAAAAAGCCGTACCCAGGCCGAAAAACAGTATCGATGTCCTAAGTACGATCAATGGGCGATGTCTTTTTACCGCCAGTCGCGAACAGGAACAGGTTCGCTGCTGGCAAAGGATTTGACTCTAGCCGCCGCCGGTACCACCATCGATTTCAAGTTGCCCGAAAACGAGATTACCCGCATTGTCCAGAGCATCGCCGAGGGCTACGAGGAGTCCCGCGACATGGTGGTGGTGGAGAACCTGTTGGGTGTGTGCAACAGCAGCGGGGCGGCCGTGATCGAGAAGCAGGGTGTCGAAGTGGCTCTGGTGAGAAACTGAAGGAATATGGCGGTATCGGGGCGATGCTCTACTATTCGGCCGGCTGAACCGGTTGACGCTCTCGCAGCAACCACACGGCACTGCCCCACACCCAGGGCGCGTATAGGGCGAAGCTGATCAGCAGGGGAATGGTGGCAGCTTGAGGCGCGACCACCAGCAGCAGGGTGGCCAGCATGGCAATGGTCCATTCGGCAACGCCCAACCACCTCAGCCAGCGGGGGTAGTCCGCGGTGGCGAAGAGGGCGGGAAGCAGCAACAGCCCGGCAAGGGAATAGAGGCCAAAGGCGGCCACGTTGACCAGGCCATAGGCCAGCCCTTCCATCGCGCGAAAGAGGATCTGGAGCGCGGGGTCTGGGTTGGCCAGCGCCTGGGCCAGATCAGGCAGGACGACGATGTTGACCAGCACGCCCACCAGATCGACGGCGGCGGCCACCAGGGCCACACCGATGGCCAGGGCGGGCCACGGGCGTCTTCCCCCAAGATGGCGGCCGAGAGCGTAGTAACTCCAGGCAAAGCTGAGGGTCACGGCGAACCAGAAGAGCCAGCCGGCCTGCCAGCGCAGCGTGTTCTCGCCGATCCAGGCTGCGCGCAGTAGAATGTCGGGCTGGCCGCTGCTGGTGCCCGGGGCCAGGATAACGCCGGCCACAAACAGGGCCAGGAAGGTGTTGATCAGCCCGGCCAGGAAGAGACCGGCGGCGTCCAGGCGTACATCGGGAAAGCGGTCTTTACTCAGCATGTTCGGCCAGGTTTTCCACGGGGGAGCGATGGCTCAGAATGACCATCGAAAAGGCGAGCAGCACGAAGCCGGCGATGACATAGTAGAGCGTCAGCGTGCTGCCAGCATTGGGACGCAGATCACCTGGGTGCAACATGGGCAGCAGCAGAAAGAGCAGGGCAGTGGGCGGCGCCTGCCAGAACATAGGGCGCACCCGTATCCAGTCTCCGTCCCACAGGGCCCAGGCATAGGCTACGGCGTGGGTGGTGAAGAGCACACCGATCAGCCCGCCCACCAGGGGTGGCATTGTCCAGGGCCAGTACTGGTTGACCGTGTCAATGCGAAAAAGCAGGCCCAGGCCGCAGACCAGGGCGGCGATCATGGCCAGGGCAGCCAGCACTTTGGCCCCCAGGTTGAGCGGGATCCGCACGGGCAACCGACCGCCGTGGGCACGCTCCTGGGTGATGAACACATAGGGGGCCGCGAAGAAGAGGATGAGGTACATGCCCAGCCAGTAGGTCAGGTGGTACCAGGGATGGGCCAGGAAGGGTTTAAGATAAACGAAGGTCAGGAGGGTAGCCAGGATTGAGAACAGGGTGATCACAACCATGATGATGCGTACCCGGGGCCAGTTGGGCTGGAAGATACCGATGGCGACCAGCAGTAGCGCATTGCCATACATGACACCCACCAGGCGGGCATTGATGACGGGCTTGACCGTCCAGACGAAAAGGGTTTCGGTCCAATCCGGCAGGACCATCAGGATGAAGAAGGCAGGCACCGCGTTGGCCAGCAACACGGCGAAGACGAATTTCACCGATTTCGGCAGGTCGTTGGACCACCACGTTTTGAGACTCTTCATAATTCCTCCAATAATAGATATGCTGGAATGTTGGCGATGCTGAAAACCAGGGGACGAAACACTGCCCTGCGCCAGCCTCTCCGCCAACTCCCCGGCGCCAAAGGACTTCCAGGGTCTGTGGGGATCTGACGAATGTGAAGTGACTGTGTACGCTCCACAGTATAACATCTGTACAAGCATCTTACAAATCGAAGGTAGCCAGTAGTTAAGCCCATGAAGCCACCCCTGGAGTTCGGGTGACCCAGCCCCAGGCGCATGTGGAACTGGTGATTAAGGGTGATCAATAACTGTCCCATGAGCTCCCAGCCCCAGGCGCATGTGGAACTGGTGGATATGGCGGCCCGGCAGGATCTCACCTACGCGGTCGGCTTCATGAAGCGCTACGATCCCGGCATCCAGTTCGCACAGCAGGCGGTGGCGAACTTTGTGGAAAGTGGCGAGCTGGGCCCTCTCAAGATGGTGGGCGCTACCTGCTTTCTGGGCGACTGGCTGAACAACCCCGGGAAACCCATCGAAAGCGGCGAGCCGCCCCTCGTCAACGATCTGGAACCGACCTTCCCGGCTTTTCTTTCCCGAGATCAACGAGGAATCTACGACCATTTTCTGAACATCTATGCCCACAATGTCAACCTGTTGCACTTCCTGTTACCGGGTGGGCCCATGGTCTGCCGTTCGGCCCATCGCGGCGGCCAGTCCTTCCTGGTGGCCCTGCGCCACGAGGATGTGCTGGTCAGTCTCCGGGGCACCCCCAGCCACAGCCACCATTGGGAAGAGCAGACCTCGCTGGTTTTCGGGGGTGGGCGGGTGGAGATTCGCTCGGCGACTCCGTTGAATCGCCAACAGGTGGCACAGGTCAGCATCTGGCGGGAGGTGGCTGGCGTCTGGTCGGAGCAGCGGCTGTTCCCGCCGGTCGAGTGGGCCTTTCACCAGCAGGCTCAGGCTTTTGTGGCGGCCATTGTCCACGGCAGCGACCTTCCCACCAGCGGGGATCGTTGTCTGGCCGATGTGCTGCTCATGGAGGACATCTTTCGCAAGTTGCAGGAGGGGTAACCGATGAAGGAGAACCTTGGGAAGCTCGACCGCACCAGGTTCGAGAAGGCCCACGCCGATACCATGTTCGTACAGCGCATCTTCCCCGATCTTGAGCCCGATCAGATCCGGGAAAACGTGTTTGCCTATGCTCCCTGCTGGGGGATCCTCGACCCCGGCATGACCATGGAGCGACACCGCCATCCTATCCCCGAGTTCTACGTGTTTGTGCAGGGCAGCGGGCAGATGTTGTTAGGTGCGGACGTGTTCGATGTGGCCGCGGGCATGAGCGTCAACATTCCCCGGAACATGGACCACGAGGTGACCAATCCTGCCGCGGCCGTGGAGCCGCTGATCTGGGTCTCTATCGGTTTGGCGGCGTAACCCGCCTCAGTTCCCCGCTTCCTCGCCCGGCGCCCGCCACTCGTGGCGCAGTAGACCGTAGACCAGCATGTCGTGGCGTTGTCCATCGCGATGCACAAACTCTCGCATCGCGCCCTCCTTCTGAAAACCGAGGCTTTCGTAGAGGGCAATGGCTCGTTGATTATAACTGAAGACGGTGATGCCAATGCGGTGCAGGTTCAGCTCTTGAAAGGCAAAGCGCAGGATCAACGCCAGTGCCTCGCGGCCATAGCCGCGGCCCCAAGCGTCTCGGTTCCCGATGGCGATGCTGAGGGAAGCTACCCCTTGATTCCAAAGAATACCATCTAACTCGACATAACCGAGTAACCGGTCGTCGTCCAGGGTGCGGATCGCCAAGGTCATGTCCCGATCGGAAGCGCTGCTGTTTTCGATCCAGCTACGCAACTGTTTTTTGCTGCGCGGTTGGGCTGGCGTAGCGTTCAGGAGACGCAGAAAACCGGCATCCTGGTACCAATGCCATAGAAGGGGCAGATCTTCTTCGCTCAAGGCGGTCAGCCGAACCTGATCACCCTGGAGCAGATTGGTGTTTTGCATTTGAGCCGGCCGTGATTGGGCGGTCAGGTTGATGGCCTGGGCGGGTGAGGTTGCGTCCTATCTATTCATGATGCGCCGTTACCGGCGTATGCTCGTGGTAATAACCCTGAGCGTGCATGCGATTGTGCAAAGTGCGATGTGCAGACGTGAGAACCAGCCGCATGCGCTTGTAAGCCTTCTCGTCGGCGCGGGTGCCGATGGCGTCCACGTAGGCCAGCGCCCCTTCGATTTGCTCCAGGATGGTGACGGCGTCGGCTGCCGCCAACAGGGGCGATCCTTCCAGCGTGATCATGACCGGGGAGGAGTGGGCTGCGATGATTTCCGGCTGCTCGGGTTGATGGCCGCGCACCAGCAGGGCCAGCCAACCGCTTTTCTCTACCTTGAACGACCAATGTCCGGCGGCCTGGTTGGGGGAGACGGCCGCACTCTCCCGAATTTCGCCATTGACCACTAACTCCACGCGTGTCATAGGAGTGGTGACGCTGGCTACTTGCCAGGTGACATCTACTGTGCCGCCGCTGGCAGACATCCCGATGCGGCTGCCCATGGGCTGTCCATCGACAGCGAATTCCAGCAATGGCCCATAGGTGACAAAGGTTTCGGCACGGCGCACGGCCTCCATCCAGCTTTGGTAGGTGAAGGGCGTGTTTGCGGCGATGCGGGCATAGGTGCGTATGGTGCCAACGGCTGTGTTCGCCGTCATCTTGTCCGTGCCGCCCGCCAGCGGAACCAGATAGCCGCAGTTCAAATAACGATACCAATCCGATAACGAGTATGGGTCAATGCCGACGTACAACTCGCCCCATGAGGTCATTTCGATGGCGTCAATATCCCCTTCGATAATGCTGGCGGCATTTTCCAGGCGGGGATCGGGGAAGTGAGGCATGACCACCAATCCACCCTGCTTTTTGCACTGCCGCGCCCACTCCGTCAGCAAGACCGCAACCGGATCGCCCAGTGCCGACTCGTCCGGGCCGCCGCTGCACAGGGGGACGATGATGCTGCCCTGGTAGCCCAGCAGGGAGATATGCCCCAGCACATGCTGGCGATTTTCCGTGCCTACGCGCACCAGATATTCGCCGTCGCCGCCTGCTTCTTTAGACCCCCAGGTGGTCCTGCCATCGAAATCGCCCACGTTGGTCATCAACTCGCCCCACTGGCTGGCCAGCAGGTTGATGACATTCACCCCTTCAGCGCTGCCCTCCAGCAGGCTGGTGGTGGGCGAAAGGAAATGGACGTGGGTATCGGCCGTAACCCAGCCTTTTTCACGCCAGTGCAGCGCCCTTTCGATTTTGAGGGTGATGGTTTCGGTATCGGCGGTTACTTCGATGATGGTGCGTAGCGGCCGTATCTCAAACCCCTTTGATACCTCCACATACACCTGTCCCAAAGGCAGATCAATTACCGTCTCGCCAGGGATATAGGTCGAATAATGGGCTCGATCGGGCTCGGCCCGGGCGGTATGCACATAATCCACGCTATAATCCTCAAACCATGCGCTGTTGGGGATGCGGTGGCGGTCGATCGGTGCCAGGTATTCGCCCCACTCGCCATGCACGTGCAGCCTGACAGGCACAACACGGCCGTTTTCCTTTTCTACCACCCGCAGATTGACGCGCCGGCTGGCCCGTTCCACCGGTTGCAAGATGCCGTCGGCTGCACCAGCCTCGACCTGGGCCACGGCCGTCGTATGCCCGCCGCTGAGATGAAAATTGGCGTCTGGGTGTGCGGTGTATTCGATCAGGATCTCATGGTTGGAGATGAACGGCCGCCGGTTGTTGTCGGTGTCCGGCCACTCATCCTGAGGATAGACGGGGCGGGGCACGGCTGAGATAACCTGCCCCAAATCAAGTTGAATCTGCTCGAGCAAGCCGAAATCGTTTGAATCGGGCTGGAAGGTTACGCCCTCGGGCAAA
The DNA here is from genome assembly GCA_034717495.1 of Chloroflexota bacterium. Taxonomy (NCBI): domain Bacteria; kingdom Bacillati; phylum Chloroflexota; species Chloroflexota bacterium. The sequence continues at coordinate 51,763 of JAYELL010000005.1, forward strand.
GCCAAACAGGCTTTGCGGCGGGTTTGCCAGCGCAGAGGGTTGGATGAGGCGTTCCCGGCAGAAACAGCCATCACAAGCACCGGCCCCGATACCGGCTCGAAGCGAATACCGGTTATTTCCTTGCGTGGTTGCGGGTTTTGCCACGCCCACAGCCAGTTAATCCAGGACAGACTGTTGCCGGGTTGAATGGTGCGTGTTTGTGTCCGGCCCCAGCCTCCCCGGGTCTGTTCATGTGCCGCTCGCATGGGATGCGGTTTTTGATGAGCAACCGCCTGAAAACAGTTTTCGCCCCACCGTTTGCTGAACGCTCCAATTTGATGTCGACGGCGGATGGCGGCCCGTTCTTCTGTGCCGTCGGCGTAAAGCAGGATGTAATCGGCGGTGTGTTCGGCCAGTCGCCCCTGGCCGCGCATGGGGGAGATGAAACCGTGCGCGTTGGTTTCGATGGGCGGCAGGTCAGAAGTGTGCATGAAGATGAACCACTGCGCGGTCGTCGGAGCACATTCGATGGTAACGGGTCCCTCGTTCAGCAGGAGCACGCTATCAATCTCGAAAGGGATGCCCCAACTGACGCACGACCCGCTTGGCGCGTGGTCCAATGCGGCTGCCATCCCTTCGGAAATATCTGCATCGGTCAAATCGGACAGTCTGGTGTTTCCCGCAAAGGATAGGGTTGCGAACAGGGGTGAATGAGGACCATCTTGAATTTCGGGCATGGTTTTCTCCTGGTGGTCACTTCAGCGAAGAGTAACTTCCTTCGCAAAGGACCACTTACGCTTCGCCGCGGCGAAGCAGGTAATAACCGCTGGCCGCCGGAATGAGGGGCCAGCCCTGGGTCAACACATCGTTTATCTGAAGGTTGGCCTGCGTGGCCAGAAAGCTCGCGGCAACCAGGCTCGCAACGCCTGCCATAATCCATCCGCGCGAATGACTGCTTAATCCTTGCTCAACCAATATCAACGCCAGGGCCATAACCAGTAGCCAGCCGACGGGCGTACCTGCCACCGCCTGGGCGGCGATGGCGATCAGACCGACTGCCAAAAGCCCGATGCCGGTCAGCCTGCGCAGCCAGTTTCTCCAGGAACCACCGGTGGAGTCGCCAGCCTGCTTTTTGGCTCTTCGACGCCTTCCCTTGGTGATTTGCACAACGGCGAAAAGATCGCCCATCTGGCCCGGGGTCTGCAGGCTGGGCATGCCCTTCCCCCGGAGCCGGATCGCTTGACCATGTTGCGTATCGGCGGGCAAGGTCAACCAAACAGGTTGCTCCATGGTGGGCACCTGTAGCTCGCCAGAGCTGTCCACCGTGGCCTGATCGACGTTGACTTTGACCCACAGATCATCGCCCTTGCGTTCGAACCTGGGATCGGGCGTGACTTCCATATCGAGAAAAAGGTCGCCGCGGGCGCCAAACAGGCTTCGTTGTCCCTGTCCTTGCAAGCGCAAGCGAGTGCCCGTGCTGGACCCTGCAGGGATCGTCACCTCTACCCGACGGCCGTCACTGTAGCGAAGGGTGCGTGTTGTTCCCGTGAAGGCCTCTTTCAGGGAAACCTCGGTTGACATGCGGATGTCTTTGCCGCGGGGCTGCGGCGTGCGCTGTCCGGACCCTTCTTCGCTGGCCCAGAAACTGCCAAAAAGGGCGTCGAAGAAATCGGAGAAATCGCCGCCGGAAGACTTGCGTTTGGTACGGGTGCTGCCGTAGGCAGCAGCGAAGCCGCGCAGGATGTTTTCCAGATCATCGGCGTCGATGGTTTGTGTGTAGGTGCGGCGTCGACTCTGGCGACTTCGCGTCGAAGAGTCAGTCTGCTGTGCTGTTGTTCTCTGATAGCTTTGCCGGGAGGTGGACGCGCGCCCGTAGCTCTGGGAACTCGAATAGCTTCGCTGGGTCCAACGCGCATCGAAGCTATCGTAATGTCGCCGCTTTTCGGGGTCGGACAATACGGTGTACGCCTCGTTGAGTTCCTTGAATTTTTCGGTGGCAAAAGCCTTGTTATCGTTGACGTCCGGGTGGTATTGCCTGGCCAATTTGCGGTAGGCGCTCTTTATCACCTGTTCATCCGCGCTCTTTGATACCTCTAAAATCTGATAATAATCTTTGTATTCCATTTATCATCCTATCTTGCCGAACCGACCACCGAACCTGGTAACCCGTAACTGGTAATCGGTAATCCGATCCGGAACCGCGTCAAATCCCATCTGATTACCGAACCTGGTAACCCGTAACTGGTAATCGGTAACCCGATCCGGAACCGCGTCAAATCCCATCTGATTACCGAACCTGGTAACCCGTAACTGGTAATCGGTAACCCGATCCAGAACCGTGTCGAATCCCATCCGATTACCGAATAGCGAATACCGATTACCGCTTACCGTCCACCGAACCTGGTAACCCGTAACTGGTAATCGGTAACCCGATCCAGAACCGTGTCGAATCCCATCGGATTACCGAATAGCGAATACCGATTACCGCTTACCGTCCACCGAACCTGGTAACCCGTAACCGGTAATCGGTAACCCGATCCAGAACCGTGTCGAATCCCATCGGATTACCGAATACCGATTACCGCTTCAGGTCATCCGTAACTGGTAGATTAGCTCTCGCCCGATCACCTTTAGAATTATACACCATTTGTGTGAGAATTGCATTTGCGCAGCCGTCAAAGGGACACATTGGGAGCCAA
>JAYELL010000006.1 GCA_034717495.1 Chloroflexota bacterium
TCAGGGTCGTGTTGAGAGGTTGCATGCTGGATGGTGGGGCAGGCGTCAGGGTCGTGTAGAGACGTTGCATGCAACGTCTCTACGTTGATTTGCGGGGACCGACGTTGCAGCGGTTGATGGTGCCTGGCGTTGTGTGATAGAATAGTTGCGCCGCTCTGCCCGCGAATCCCTGCTCCCCGGGAGGCCCCGCTGATCATATCCAAGGAGGCAACGATGGATATCAGAGAGACAATCAAATCCCAATACCACGCAACGCTGGAGATGATGCGCACGACGATCACAAAGTGCCCGGTTCCTCTCTGGGAACAGGCAGCTCCGACCAACGACTTTTGGCGTGTGGCCTATCATACGCTCTTCTTTACCCATCTTTACCTGCAACCGAGCGAAGCCGATTTCGTGCCCTGGGAAAAGCACCGGGCGGAGTCTCACTTCTTGGGCCCGTTGCCCTGGCCTCCCCACCGGGAACCGGAGATCGGCGAGCCCTATAGCCAGGCGGAAGTTCTTGAATATCTTGAGTTCGTTGCGAGTCAGATAGATGCCGCTGTAGACAGTCTGGATCTCAGCGGCGAATCGGGCTTCGAGTGGCTGCCCTTCGATAAATTGGAGTTGCAGCTCTACAATATTCGCCATTTGCAACACCACGTTGGTGAACTTGGCGATCGCCTGGGCACGCAGGCTGGTATCGATATTGACTGGGTCGGCTTGCGACCCCAGTAGACGGCCGGACCTGCCAAACCATATCTGAAAGAGGACTCATACCATGCTGCTTGATACGATTTTGGAACTCCTGCAAGAACAACATGGCGATCGAATGTCGGAGTTTTTGCTGCCGCCACCTGTTTTTACCATCATGGAGGGGGAGTTTGTCTCCTTTGACAGGGAGGCAGCCACCCTGACCACCCGTTTTCCCGTCCTGGAGCGATTCTTCAACCCCTATCATATGGTGCAGGGAGGAATCATTGCTGCCGCGGTGGACAATACCTTTGGACCTCTGAGCATGCTGGTTGCGCCTCCCAATGTGACGCGCCGGCTCGAGATGAAATACAGCCGTCCAGTCACCATGGATGTCGAGGTGATCGTCGTGGCCGCCAGGCTCGTGGCCCGCGAGGAGTCCACACTCACTTTCGCCGCGGATGTGCGCAGCCCCGATGGCACTTTGCTGGCGAGAGCGAGGGCAACGCACTGGATTCTATGATTATCAATGGTCGACGATCAATTGTCAATGGGCAATCCCGACTCGTCGTCATTGGCCCCGGAGACAACGTTCTGGAAACAGAAAGGCTTAGCCTTGTTCCGTTAATGGCCCGGCAGCTTGCTCTCTATCGAGATTGTCCTGTGGTGCTGGAAAAGGAGCTGGGACTAGCCCTATCCCGCTCCATCATGACTGACCGGGTGCGGTGGGCCATCGGCATGAAGCTCGATAAGATGAGCCAGGTCGGCGAGGGAGATCACTGCTGGTTCACTTACTGGCTGATGGTAATCGACGAGAGCAGTTTCGGTGCGGGGCTCGCAGGCTTCAAGGGTTTGCCCGACGCACATGGTGCCGTGGAGATCAGCTGTGGTATCGACGTGGCCTGTCGAGGCAAGGGGTATACGACTGAGGCGGTGATGGCGTTGATCGCCTGGGCGTTTTCGGCAGAAGATTGCATGTCGGTGTTTGCGTCTGTCGATAGAGAGAACATGGCATCCAGCCGCGTTCTGGAAATAGCTGGCATGTTGTTGCGCGAGGAAACGGTTGAGACACTACTTTGGCGGATCGAAAAACCGGTGAGCTGAATCAAGCAGTGATTCTGACACTTTTCCCTGCGGGGAATCCGTGATACAATCCGACCTACTCCATATCGATTGATTTCACAGCGAAATTTCACCCGATGGACAGGTCATGCTCACGCATTTTTTTCAAGATATCAATCTTGTATCAAACAAGATGCTTCCGAGCCAGCGCTGTCCAAAGGCAGCGCCAACCTTCAGTGAGGCAAAAACATGCAAATCGTGACTGACAGCGGAACCGATGTTCAACTACCCGAAGATGAACTGGCTGAGCTGAATATCCACGTCGTGCCCTTGACGGTGACACTGGATGGCAAGTCCTACCGGGAGGGAATCGATATCCACCCCCGCGACTTCTACGACCTGCTGGAGGCTTCCGGTAATCTGCCGACCACGTCTCAGCCGTCGGCAGGTGAATTTGCGGAGATATATCGGCGTCTGGCTGTCGATGATCCGGACATCCTGTCCATCCACCTGACCTCTGGCTTGAGCGGCACATTCAATTCTGCCCAGACAGGTGCTGCCATGGTGCCCGAGGCAAATATCATGCTGGTAGACACCAAGACCCTGTCCGGTGCCGCAGGGTGGCAGGTACAGGCGGCGGCTCGCGCCGCCAGGGCCGGCTGGCCGTTGGACAGGATATTGGCATTGATCTCCGGTATCGGGGATGCCAGCGACAGCATCTACACCTTGAGCGAGTTGAAGTATCTGATCCATGGTGGGCGAATCAGTCACATGAGGGGTTTGATTGCTTCGGTGCTAAACATCAAACCGCTCATCGGTGTGGAGAAGGTTAACGGCACCTACGTGCAGTTAGGTCAGTCGCGCACATTCAACCGGGCAATGGATGGACTGGTCGGTCTAATCGAGCAGACTCATAAGCCTGGCAGCGCGATGCGGGTACAGGTACTTCATTCCTGGAATCCCGAGGGCGCTGCAAAGCTGCGTGAGAAAGTTGACCAGCGCTTTGATTGCACCTGGCTGCCGGTTGGGCCCATGTCCCTGGTGTTGGGCGCTCATACAGGCGATAGCATGGTCGGCGTTGCCTACGCGCCTGAGTCGGCCTTTGCGGATGTCCCGGAATAAGATGGATTGTTGCCGGCTATCGCTCGAAATGCCAGAATAGCCACGATGGAGATTTTTTCAGGCCGTTTCGAGTCGCCGATCGGACTGGTGCAGGTTGAGGCCGACATGGAAGCGCTCATTTCTGTGTCGTTCGTCGAAGCGAGCCAGCGCGCTGACCGGCGGAATCTATTGATCGATGGCGCCATCGATCAACTGGCGCAGTACTTTCAGGGTAGCCGGCGCGAATTCGATCTTCCCCTCCAGTTTCAGGGTACCGAGTTTCAACAAGCTGTGTGGCAGCAATTAATGGGGATTCCCTATGGCCGGATGGTTTCCTATCAGGATATCGCCAACGCACTGGATAATCCCGGTGCGGTACGTGCCGTAGGTGCTGCCAATGGCCAGAATCCGATTTCGATCATTGTGCCTTGCCACCGGGTTGTCGGCAGCGATGGCAGCCTGACTGGCTATGGGAGTGGCTTGTGGCGCAAGGAGTGGCTGCTGCGCCATGAGGGCAGCCTGCTTCTCTAATCAACCGGCATCTGGGTTGCACCTACGCGGGGAATGAAGATTCACCCCATCACGCTCCCAGATAGGCTTCCTTGATCCTTGGATTGTCGAGAAGATCCTTTGATGGGCCTTGCAGCACGATCTCCCCCGTCTCGATGACATAGCCTCGCTGGGCGACCTGGAGCGCCTGCGCCGCGTTCTGTTCCACCAGCAGCACAGTGGTACCCTGATCGTTGATTTCCTCGATGACGTTGAATATCTCTTCGACCAGCATCGGGGCCAGGCCCATGCTTGGCTCATCCAGCAGAAGCAGTTTTGGGCTGGCCATCAATGCCCTGCCAATGGCCAGCATCTGTTGCTCGCCACCGCTCAAGGTGCCCCCCACCTGTTTGCGGCGCTCCCCGAGCCGGGGAAAAACGCTGAAAACCCGGTCGATGTCCTGCTTGATTCCCTGCTTGTCGCTGCGGGTGAAGGCGCCCATTTCCAGGTTTTCCATGACCGTCAGACGGCCAAATATCTTGCGCCCCTCCGGTGCCTGACAGACGCCCTTCTTTACCACCTCGTGGGCTGGCACGCCGTCGATGCGATTGCCTTCAAGCCAGACCTCCCCCTGACGGGGTTGCAGGAGGCCACAAATGGTGTTCAGGGCCGTCGATTTCCCGGCGCCATTGCTGCCGATCAAGGTGACGATTTCGCCCGGTTCGACCTGGAGCGATACGCCCTTCAGTGCGTGGATATTGCCGTAGTAGGTGTGTACGTTGCGAAGTTCCAGGATGCTCATAGGGTCACTGTGAGAAAGAATGAAAGGTGGTAACCACTCAGGCATAAGGTGCAACGCACTTGCTCAAATGGCTCCAAAGGTGTCATTATTGGATCATACTTCAAATCGGCTTGGTTTTGTAGACAAAGTGCGTCGCACCTGAGTAGTTACGAAAGGTGTTAGATCGCCTCGTGCTGTACGCCCAGGTAGGCCTCGATCACCCGGGGATCGTTTTGGACTTCCGAGGGAGTGCCTTCGCTGATCTTTTTGCCGTAGTCCAACACTGTGACCTGATCTGAAATGCCCATGACGACCCGCATATGATGTTCGATAAGCAGAATGGTCAGACCCAAATCATCTCTCAAGCGCCGGATAAAGGCGGTGAGGTCTTCCGTCTCAAGAGGGTTCATCCCTGCCGTCGGTTCGTCCAATAGCAGAAGCTCGGGTTCTGTCGCCAGGGCCCTGGCTATTTCCAGCCGCCGCTGGTCGCCGTAGGGTAGATTGCGAGCCAGTACATCACCCTTGCCCTTCAGGCCAACAAACTGCAACAACTCGCGTCCCTTGGTGGTAGCTGCGGCTTCCTCTTTCTGCTCGCCCCTGGTGTGGAACACGGCGCCAATGAATCCACTTTTCAGCCGGGAGTGCTGGCCAACCAGGATGTTTTCCATGGCGGTCATGTTGTTGAAAAGCCGGATGTTCTGGAAGGTGCGGGCGATGCCCAGTTGAGTGATCTTGTCGGGTGACCGGCCATTCAAGACCTGGTCGTTGAATAACAGCGTTCCCTCGGTAACTGTGTAGAATCCGGTGATCAAGTTGAAGAATGTGGTTTTGCCGGCGCCGTTGGGGCCAATGACACTGGCGATCATCTGGGGCTCGACAACCAGGTCGACGTGGTCGACGGCTGTTAATCCGCCAAAACGTTTGGTGACCTGTTGTGCCTCTAACAGGGGCATTGTCCTTGCTCCTTAGGTCGAACTGCTGACCGGAGCTATATCGGGTCCGGTCTCGTCAGATTCGTGCAGCTCCATCTTGCGCCGCGGCGCTGGCCAGAGGCCCTCGGGCCGGACGATCATCATGATCACCAGCAAGGCACCATAGGCCAGAATTCGGTAGTCGTCAACCTCTCGCAATACCTCGGGCAGACCGACCAGCACGGCCGCGCCCAGAATTACGCCGGGGATGCTTCCGATGCCGCCGATGATAATCAGTACCAGTACGTTGATCGACACAAACAGGGTGAAGTCGGCCGGGAAGATCGCCTTCTGGAAGGAGGCGAAGATGCCGCCGCTGATGCCGGCGAAGGCAGCACCGGTGGCAAAGGCCAGGAGCTTGTAGCGCACCAGATTGACCCCCATTGCCTCAGCCACATCTTCATCTTCCCGCATGGCGACCCAGGCGCGCCCAATGCGGGCATAGACCAAACGGGCCGACACGAAGGCAACCAGCAGACAGCCGAGCACGACCAGGTAATAGTAATGCAGCGGCTTGTTGAAGACAAAGCCCGCGAGTTCGGGGGGAGCAGTGCCCAGAACCCCCTGTGGACCACCGGTGATCGACTTCGCCATGTCAGATAACAAGAGGATACGGATGATCTCGCCGAAGCCCAGGGTGACGATAGCCAGGTAGTCACCGCGCATTCGCAGTACAGGGAAGCCCAGTAAAATGCCGGTGATGGCTGCCGTAACCATGCAGATGGGAAGAGCGACCCAAAAACTCATCTCCAGACCCAGAGAGGATTCGGCTGATGTAAGCAAGGCCATGGTGTAGGCACCGATGGCAAAAAAGGCCACGTAGCCCAGGTCCAGCAGGCCGGCGAAACCGACCACGATGTTTAGCCCCAGGCCCAACATGGTATAGATTCCGACGAACAACAGCACGCGGGCCCAATAGTCACCCAGAATGGCCGGCCCCACTGTCATGACCAGTAGCCAGACTACCAGGACCACCCCGAAAAACACTTTGTGGCGCCACTGGGCCTGTTTGAAAGGGGTGCCGGATGGCAAGTGGCGCCCGGTGTACCAGCGGGTGAATAGGCCCAGCAAGGCGATCACTGCCAGGAATACCAGGAATTCCGTTTCGAGCAGGGACGCCAGGATCCACAGGCTGAACAGGGCCAGGATGATCAAGCGTGCCCGTCCCGGTGCGATCTGGAGGGCTGCTCCCATCAGCCCAAGCAGCGTACCGGCGACGAGCCATAACAGCATTGCTTGTGTCGTCGGTAGCCCGAATGTCAATACTTCATAGAGGTCTTGCGTGGCATTAACAAGCACCGTACGCAGGTTGGCATTGGCCAACAGGAAGACCAGTATTGCCTCGGACAGGCCGACGAAAAAACCGGCGATCGAACCCGCGAGCAGGACCGAGGTGGTCGATGTTCCCTTTTCCTCGCTTTGGGCTTGCTGAAAAACCGTTCTGCCGGCCATCAATCCTGGCAGGATGCCAAGGATGATCAGAATCACCGTGCCGAGCGTGCCAACCAGCAACAACTCCCTGTCGGCAAAGGATTCCACCATGCCGGTCAAGATGATGAAGATTGCCACCACGGCAAATGCGATACCTGTTCGAATACCTACGCGCAGTGCATGGTTAAAGTTCATAATGAGTCACCGACTATGCTTTCTTCTCGCTCAACACCTCGCCCATGATGCCGGTTGGTCGGAAGATCAATACCAGGACCAGCATGCCGAAGGCGATCACATCCTTGAGCTGTGTGCTGATGTCGAGAGCCGTGGGCAGGATCGCCTCGACCAAACCAAGGAAGAAGCCACCCAACATGGCCCCGGGCACGTTGCCGATACCTCCGAGCACCGCGGCGGTGAAGGCCTTCAGGCCGGGAATGAAGCCCATGGTGTGGATAACCTGTTTGAACCAGAGCCCCCACATGACACCCGCTGCCCCGGCCAACGCGCCACCGATGGCGAAGGTGATCATGATGACCCGATCTACGTCTACACCCATCAATGCCGCCGTGTCCTTGTCCTCGGCAACAGCCCGCATGGCACGGCCGATCTTGGTGCGCTGTACCAGGATCTGTAATGCCAGCATCATGGCGATGGCCACGACAATAATAAAAACACCCAGGTGCCGGATAATGACGCCTCCGATCTGCCAGCTGCCCTCCAGGATCGGCACCGATGGGTATACCTTGATACGGATGCCGAACAACAGGCGGGCTGCCTGTTGCAGGAAAAAGGAAGCGCCAATGGCGCTGATCAGGGGCACCAGGCGTGGCGCTCTTCGCAGGGGTCTATAGGCAATCCGTTCGAGGAATACAGCGGAGATCAAGGGTGTCAGCATGCCGATAAAAAAACAGACTGCCAGCGTCAGGATCGGATTGCTATCCAGATATCCGGCGTCGTCAAAGGCCTTGATGGCAAAGTAGCCTGCGTAGGCACCGATCATGAAGATCTCGCCATGGGCGAAGTTGATCATAAAGAGGATGCCATACACCAGCGTGTACCCCAGGGCGATCAGCGCATACATGGCGCCCTGAACTGATCCATTGACGAACTGGTACGCCCAGGTATCGATTCCGTAGACACCGCTCCTGACCGTCTGAACCGTGCGAAAGATAACCCAAATGAGAATAATGAGACCGAAGGCCCACAATGCCAGCGAAGTGATGTCGGGCATGGTGAATCTGGAACGACGGGTGGTCGATGCGGAATTTTGCATGGCGATACCCTTTCAGGATGTCCGGTCAATGTCGCGACTGCGCATGACAGGCATCAGGCTGCACGATGAAAGATGGGGCGCTGTGCCGGTATCAGGCAGTCAGCGCCCCAGGATAGGAAAGGAGATCAAGCAGAGAACCCGGTCCCGGTCCTGATGCCAGGCTGACAGAAGCAGCTTGGCATCAGGAAAGCCAGGAAGGGTGGCAGGGACCGGGTATCATGATGAGCAGGTTACTCGGCGTTCTTGAAGGCGTTGAAGTAAGCCTGGAAGTAGGTGAAATTGCCATCTCGCCCGACATGGAGGGGGTTGGCCATATCCCACTGAACTTCCCAGGAGGTGACAACATCTTGAGCGTCGAGGGCCGAGCCATCGTGGAAGGTAACGCCATCACGCAGGTGGAAGGTCCACTCGGTGAGGTCGTCATTGGCTTCCCATTTTTCGGCGAGGGCGGGCACGACATCGCTGCCACCGATTTCGTAGGCAAGCAGGGCTTCGTTGATCTGCTCGCAGGCACGCAGGCTCTCGCCATCGGTTTCGTCGGCGCAGTAGAGGCCGATGGGTTCGGCGTTCTGCATCCAGACGAAGGTGTCATTATCGCCACACTGGACGACGGCGAAGTACTCGTTGCCGAGGGGGCTGGCGTGGCCGCCATCGCAGTTGGCCTGATAGGCGACGCCGGAGCCACCGTGGGCGACGGGGATCATGGGCACGTGCTGTTTGAGGAGCTCGTTGGCCTGGTCGTAGATGGGCTGGCGCTCGGCAGGATCGGCCAGGGAGCCAGCGTGGTTGAGGGAATCCCAGATATCCTGGTGGCCGGCGCCGAACTGGTCGCTGGCGCCCTGACCGAAGTGGAAGTCAAGGAAGTTGGTGGCGTCAGGATAGTCAGCGCCCCAACCGAGGAGATGGAAGCCATCGAGTTCACCGGCGTCGGCAGCATCGAGGAAAGTGCCCGATTCCATGACGACGATCTCGGCGTCGACGCCGATGTCGGCGAGCTGGGCCTGGATGTCCTGGGCGACGATGCCAGGTTCAGGCAGGTAGGAGCGGACGACATCGCGGTAGGAGATGGTGGTCTTGAAGTCGGGAAGGACCCCTTCTTCGGTGAGGATCTTGACCGCTTCATCGGGGTTGAACTCGTACCATTGGGCGCCGTCGGAGTAGCCGAAGATGCTCTCGGGCATGAACTGAGTGGCGACCTGGGAGCCTGGGGGGTAGAAGTTGTCGACCAGGCGCTGGCGGTCGATGGCCATGGCGAAGGCCTGGCGGACCTTTTCGTTGTCGAAGGGTTCGAAGGCGTCGTTCATGCCGACGTAGAAGATGTTGGTGCCAGGTCGTTCGTAGAGTGTGAGGTCGCCATTGGCCTGGATGACGCCGAAGTCATCGGGACCAGGGTTGTCGATGCCATGGACCTGACCGGACTGGAGTTCGAGCAGACGCTGAGCGCTCTCAGAGCTCCAGCGGAAGACGAGGGTTTCGGTCCTGGCGACATCGCCCCAGTAGTCGTCGAAGCGTTTGAGGATCATCTGGTCGCCGCGGCGCCATTCATCCATGGCGTAGGGGCCGGTGCCGACGGGGTTTTCGACGAGATCACCACCGCCGCCGGTGGCTTCGAGGTATTCGGAAGGATGGATGCCGAGGGCGGCGAAAGCGGCCTTGGCCGGGAAGGCGGGATCGGGGCGGCAGAGGGAGAACTTGACGGTCAGATCGTCGACTGCATCGATGCTGGCGATGATGCCGCCATACTCGCAGTCGGCGTCTGCTACTGCTTCCTCTTCGGCTGCCACGGCTTCTGTGCCAAACCACTTATCGTAGATTTCCTCGTATTGCCCGGAGGCCTTGATGGCAGCAAGGCCCTCGTTGATGGCACCGCGAAGTTCGGGAAAATCTTTGCGGATGGCAACGCCGTAGAACTCATCAGTGAAGGGCTGGCCCACGAGGGTAGCGTTCAGTTCGGGATTGGCCTTGATGATGTCAGCGGAGGTGGGGCCGTCGTTGACGATTGCATCCACATCGCCGTTGCCCAGTGCCTGGAAGGCCAGGGTGATCTCATCGTAGCGAACCACCTCGGCGTCGGTGTTTTCGTCGGTCCAGATGTCACCGGTGGTACCCAGCTGAACGCCGACCTTGACACCTGCAACCAGATCATCGGGACCCTGGATTCCACTGCTGTTCAGGACAGCGATCATCTGACCGGCGTTGAAATAGGGGTCACTAAAATCGACAGCTTTTTGACGCTCTTCGGTGATGGTAGCCGCGGAGATCACGCCGTCGAACTCACCACTGGCCAGGGCCACGAAGATGCCATCCCAGCGAGTGTTGATGAATTCGAAGTCGAAACCGGCTTGTTCGGCAATGGCGTTCATGATTTCCACGTCGAAGCCGATGATGTTGCCACTTTCATCCACCGACTCAAAGGGTGGATACTCGGCATTGGTGCCGATCTTGACGGTGCCAAGCTCGGCGGCGGGTTCTTCGGCGGCAGGTTCTTCGGCGGCAGGTTCTTCGGCGGCAGGTTCTTCGGCGGCGGGTTCCTGGGCAGGGGCCGCTGGCTGAGCTGCCGGACAGGCCGTCAGGGCCAGGCTGGCAATCAACAGGATGGCCAAAAGGGATAACAGTTTTGCATGTCGCATAGGTCTTCTCCTTTGAAGGACTGATAGGGGGAACTTGGACATTCCGTACCAATACAGGTCGACTCGCCTGGCAGCAACTGGCGCCAGGAGGGAGCGACGCTGGATTCATGAGGTCTGGGTGGGGCAGGTCGGTGCCTGGGTAGCACCACGGAAGAAACCTTGCCAGGATCGTGGCGAAAGAGACATTGGTCACACAGACCGGTGGCAGGCATTATAGTGTTCGAGCAAAGCTTTGTCAAGGCGAATCGTTTCCAGAAAGCTGGATCGATCCCATGCCACACGCGACCAGCCCGGTCGCGTGTGGGACGGGCATGATGCCGTCGACAAACCGTCATCCCCGCGACCGCCCGAACGGCAGCAGTTGTTGCGAGTAGCAGGTGTTTTGGGCGGTCGGCGGGGATCCACTGGCTGAAAAAGGGGCGAGAGGTGGCCAGCCACCTCGATGATCGAGCGGAATTGCCCTAACGGGCATATTGTGTCAGGAATGGTGGCAACAGTTGCGGACAGCTGAGGGTACATACGAATCAACTGGTCGGGATGTGGTGAAGAGTGGGTATCCTCTGAACCTCTTTCCCAAAAAGCCGGAACCGCCGCGATCCTACGATGGGGCAGCCGCGGCGAACAGGCACTTCAAATAAGCCCCCTCGGGAAAGCCGATGGGATGGTCGAGGGGATGTCCGCTAAGAGTAATACCATGTAGTCGCCATTGCTCTTGCTCGACGGTCTCCTGTATGGTTGCGACAAAGGCTTCCTGGGTCACCCGGCTGGAGCATGACGCCTGGACCAGGGTGCCGCCCGGTTCGAGGACGCCCAGGGCCAACCGGGTCAGACGGCTGTAGGCGCGAAGGGCACCGTCGACCTGATCCCTTCGCTGGGCGAAGGCTGGCGGATCCAGGATGACCAGGTCGAAGCGCCGGCCGCTCGCCGCCAGCGAGGCTAGAACCTGAAAGGCGTCGCCCGCGATGATCGCGTGGCGGGCCTGGCGCACGGCCGGGACCTGGCTGTTCAGGGCGAAGTTGCGTTCCGCCCCATCCAGGGCAAGCTGGTTCAGGTCGATGCTGGTGACCGATCGGGCGCCACCCCGGGCGGCGTAGAGTGAGAACCCGCCGGTGTAGGCGAAGACATTGAGCACCTCTTTGCCCGCTGACAGGTCCTGGACCCTGCGCCGGTTGTCTCGCTGGTCGAGGAAAAAGCCGGTCTTCTGACCATGTTGCAGATCGGCTTCGAAACGAAGGCCATTCTCCTGGAACAGCGCGGGCCCGGTAATCGGCGGCCCTTTGAGAACCTGACCATCTTCCAGATCGAGCAGGGAATCTGTCTGGTGCTGCAGGGCCCTGTTCAGGCGCAGAACCTGACGGCGGTTGGGAATGCAGAGATCGAGGGTTGATTGGATCTGTGGCAAATGAGGCGCCCACGCAGGCGTGTATAGTTTGATCACCAGGCTGTCTTCGTAGCGGTCGACGATCAGGCCTGGCAGCCCGTCGTTCTCGCCGTGTACCGCACGGTACCCTGTTGTGCTGGTCTCGCTCAGAGCAGCCCTGCGACCAACTGCTGTGGCTACTTGCCTGCGCAACCAGGTCTGGTCGATAGGAGTCGATGTGCCGTGGTGCAGAATGCGCACCCGGATAGGGGAGGTGGGATCGTACAATCCGATGGCCAGGAAACGGTCCTTGCGATCAAAGATCACCGCCAGGTCACCGGGCAGTCCTTGATGGCTCTGGCGCCGGATGGCGCGATCGAACACCCAGGGGTGGCCGCGACGGATTGCCCGTTCCGCTTCGGGAGAAATGCGCAGGGCGATGCGGCGTGATCCAGGTGCCTGGAAGGCCATTGCGCGATCAGATTCGTTCACGGCAACAGGCTGCCGGGGGATGACCGGTTTTCCGGAAACATGCAAGCACCCCTATTCCCGACCAAGGGTTTTCAGCAGGCGATCGGGATTATCGGTGATGATGCCGTCGACCCCCAGGTCAATCAAACGCTGCATATCGGCCAGATCGTTGACGGTCCAAACATGGACGTCCATATCTCTGGAGTGAGAATCCTTCACAAAACGGGGCGTGAGGATGTGGATTCCGCTGCGCCTTTCCGGCACCTGCACTGCCTGGGCCGGAGGGGAATAGGTATCGGCGAGCCCCACCGTGTGTCGCACAAAGAAGTTGATGATCTCGTCCTGACTGGCCGAGGTTGATACCTCGGGGCAGGCGGTCCGGAACTGGTCGAGAGCTTCCTGATGGAAGGATGCCGCCAGCACTTTGTCTGTCATGTCGTGCTTTTTGATGGCATCACAGAAGAGCTCTTCCACCGGCTGGTTTTCGACCAGCTTGATCTCGATATTCATGGGCATATCGGGAAACGCCAGGAAGACTTCTTCCAGGGTGGCAGGTGTGATACCCTGGCCTCGATAGGGATAGGTCTGGCCCTCGTCCTGGCTCCAGTCGTAGCCGGCGTCCAGGCTCTTGAAGGAATCCAGCGTCATTTCCTCGATGATCCCACTGCCGTTGGTCGTTCGATCGACCGTTTCGTCGTGCATCAATACCAGATGGCCGTCGCCGGTGACGTGCAGATCCATCTCCAGCATGTCGACGCCCATGGATGCTGCCCGTTCAAATGCGAGCATGGTGTTGCCGGGCCAGACGCCGTCGCCGCCCTGATGGGCAATGACCAAGGGACGAGGTTCGCCGGGCAGGCAGGCGAGACAGGACTCTGCCTTGCGCGCTGTCAGGAACATCACCAGCAATGCAAGGGTGAGCAAGAGAAAAAGAAGAAGAAGCAGTCGTGCAATCCATGTGCGCATAGTGGGTCTCCGTTTGTTGCTGCCGCTTCAGGACAGCCGTTCTTCGATTGTCAACCCGCGGCGGCGGGCTTCTTTCACGAAAATGTCGCCAGGCAGGGCCAGTTCCAGGGGAATGGCGCCCACCGGGATCTCACCCCGCGCCAACATGATGGCCACAATGGAAGCGTGCCAGCCGGTGGTTCGCTCCATCGCAGTGAAACCAGTCGCCTCGTCGAAGCGATCAATCAGTTGCACCGTCGCTTCAGCGCTTTTACCATCATGAGTTCCCCTTGCACTCGCCAGGATGATACACACATCCCGCGGGTCATCAGACCGCACCTGAGGTTCGTACAAGGCCTTGAATACCGCCCGAGGGCTGATCTGCATGCCCTCGACGGTGATGGGCTCAGGGCTGAAGAGACCCAAATCTGAGAAGGCTTTCAACTGGGTGAAAGTGCCGGGGTAACGCAGTATCTTGAGCTGAAAAGTCTCCAGTTGGCCGAGGAAACTCCAGGGAGCGGTTGAAACCCCGCCCGCCACGACGAAAGCTTCCAGGGTCCCGATTCCGGGAACCGTAATCATCTCCAGCTCGCTGAAGCAGGGCAGATGAGTCAACTTGCCATCTCGCAGCACGGTAATGCCGCCATAGTACTCGTTGGCCAGCCCCTCGATGTTGAAAGTGGATTCGTACCGCCAGGGTTGTCGAGGGTTCTCAGGTAAACCACCGTCGAAAATCGAGACATGGGTTGCGTCGTCGAGAAGACTCATGGCATGGACGGCAAGGGTGTTTCCCATGCCCGGTCCCATGCCACAATCGGGTACGATGCGCACACCTGCCTGTTTGGCGTCTTTATGCAGAGCGTGTTGCTGGCGAACCAGCTCAGTATTGCCGCCCAGATCGCAGAACGATGCGCCCGCCCGGATGGCCGCCCGGCTCAGGCCCAGGTTGTAGCGATAGGGGACCGCGCTCAGAACGACGTCATAGCCTTGCATGACATCGAACGCTGCCTGTTCGTTGGCGGCATCGAAGATGATGGTATCGATGACTGCGTGCTGATCGGGACTCGCCAGGCTGGCGAGGCGCCCGGCGGCGTTTTGCGCCTGAACGGCGTTATGATCGGCCAGCGTGACGCGGCGGGCGTCACCGAAACGAAGCAGGTCGTAGGCAGCCGCTGTTCCCTGCCGGCCGGCGCCCAACACCAGATAGGAAAAAGACAAGGTTGGCTCCTTGTTAGTAGATACTCAGGTAGCGGTCCAATTCCCAACGGCTGACAGAGATGCGATAGTCGTCCCATTCCAGGCTCTTGGCTTCCGCGTAGCGTTCAAAGATGTGATCACCCAGGGCTTCACGCATCAACGGATCGGCCTTCAAGGTCTCGACGGCCTCGCCAAGGCTGCCTGGCATGGTTTCCAGCTCAGACTGACGGGTTTTATCGACGTGGTAGAGATCCTCCTCTGTCGGCGCCGGAGGAGCCAGCTCCCGGGAAATGCCGTCCAGGCCGGAGTGCAGCATGACTGCGAAGGCCAGGTAGGGGTTGGCGCTGGGATCGGGACAGCGCAACTCGATGCGGGTTGACGCCGGCTGCTCAGCCCGGACCAGCGGAATGCGGATCAGCGCAGATCGATTCATTCGTGCCCAGGAGACGTATACCGGGGCCTCATAGCCGGGCACCAGCCGTTTGTAGGAGTTGACAAGGGGTGCAATCAAGGCAGAAAAGGCGCGGGCGTGCTCCAACTGGCCGGCAATGTATTGCAGGGCCAGAGGTGCAAGGCCATACATACCCTCACCGGTTGTATCGACAAAGGCGTTTTTTCCGGTGGTCTTATCAACCAGGCTCTGGTGGACGTGCATGCCAGAACCGTTGATGCCGGCGATAGGCTTGGGCATAAAGGTGCAGTAGAGGCCGTTGAGCTGCGCGATCGCCTTGAGCGTGGTTCTCAGGGTTACGGCATCATCCGCTGTGCGCAGGGCATTGCCATACTTGAAGTCAATTTCGTGTTGTCCGCTGGCGACCTCATGGTGGGCAGCTTCCACGTCGATGTCGAATTCCTTCAGGGCCTGCACCATCTGGCGCCGCACAGTATGGGCAAGATCGGTGCTGACATCGAAGTAACCGGCCTGATCGTGGGTGCGCAAAGGCAGCAGCTCTCCTTGCGGACCTGGCCGGAAGAGAAAGAATTCCAATTCGGGGCCTGTGTTGAAATCATAGCCCATAGCCTCTGCCTTTTTCAGGGCGCGCTTGAGTACGTAGCGGGGGTCTCCTTCAAAGGGAAGTCCATCCGGGGTGTACACATCGCAGATCACGCGCGCCGACGGCATGTCATCGCGCCGCCAGGGGATGACTGCAAAGGTATCCAGATCGGGAACCAGGTACATGTCGCTCTCGGCGATGCGGGCAAATCCTTCGATCGACGATCCATCAAACCAGATACCGTGATCGATAGCCACTTCCCAGCGATCGGCGGGAATAGTGATCTGTTTGACGATGCCGGCGAGGTCGGTAAACTGCAGGTTGACGAAACGTACATTGTTCCTGGCGATGATCTCCGCCGCTCGTTCCACAGCTGCTTTGTCGTGAGACATTTCCTGTTTCTCTCCTTGTGATAAAGACTGTGCCCACTGCCAAAGAAAAAAGCGCCTGCTGCGGGAAGATGTGTTAGCAATCTTCCACGCCCAAGGCGCCTCTGCAATGGACTATTTCACAACATCAAGACCCACTGGCAAACCCAATGGGCTACAAGACAGGTTCTACTCCTCCTCCAGATCCTGCCATTCGCTGACCACCCAGGCGCCCACTGCCAGGACCACCTCGGTGACCGTTTCGGGGCCGAAAACCAGGGCAAGACCACCTTCCTGGGTTTCGGCAACCTCGACAAGAACCCCTTCATTGTCCACCAGGCCAATGAGGGTTTCCTCGATCCTGTCTATTCCCTGCAACGGGTCATCTCCGATGGAAGGATAGAGCAATACACCGTACAACTCCAGGAGAATCCCGTTGTCCAGGCGAAGGTCCATATCGACGATCGATCGCCATTCGGCTGCCGGCACTTGCTCAGTCAGTTCATCGGCAAGGGAACTATCCCAAAAGCTGACGCCAACCACGGCGCTGCCTTTCAGCGAGGCCAACGCCTCGAACGCTTCGTCGCTAAGCTCAACCTGAAAATCGCTGGTGGATGCCTCCTCGATGGCCGAAGTTCCGTTGACAGAGGTCATCAGGTCCTCCTTTTTCCTGGGTCATCCAGGACTTACGATCATTCTAGGCGGAATTGTCGCATTGTCAACCTGGTCGCCGGCTGCCTCGAAACGGCTAAATCGAATGGGTAGTCCCTGGTCGACAAAAAGGTTGGGACCATTCTGCAAGTGATAGTGGAGGTGGGGACCGGGCGATTGGCCTGTATTGCCAACGGAGGCTATCGTCTGACCACGAGTCACCGATTCATCCTGTCGAACCAGGACACTGTCGCTCTGGAGGTGGGCCAGATAGCTGAACTCTCCCTTGCCGTGGGCAATGACAACATAGTTGCCGGCCATCCGGGTAGGATCCTCTGCCAGCTCGGCAGATCCCAGGGGTTGGCCCGGCGGCTGGTCGGCCATTTCAGCGCGGATGGCCACGACCTTGCCGCTCGCCGGGGCGACAACGGGCTGGCCGAAGCTGTAGTGATGCTCATTGTGCAGGCCGTCTCGATCGTAGATCTTGCCATCCGGGCCCAGGCGTACGAAATCATAGGCGAAGGGCCAGCTGACCGGTTCAGCCTTATGGATGGCGGTCCAATCGTTTCCCGTAATGGCCCACCAGGCGCCCGATTCGAAGGGCAGGGTTAACGTGGCCTGCTGTTCATGGTAGACCAGGGGCACGTCCAGCGATGCTGTGGCGGCAGCCCGGGTGTCAAATTCGAATCCACCCACGCTGATGCGAACTCTGGCGAAGGGTAGCAGGCCCTGTTCCAGAAAATAACAGCGGGGCAGCGCAAGACCGAGGCCGGGAGCCACCCCGTATTGTCCTCGGGTCAATTCCTCCATTGCTGCCTCGCCAAGCCGTTGACGGACGAACGCGACATGGTCGTCGTGGTCGAACACCCGCCAGACGACATCGGTCAATACGACTGCTCTGGTCGCGGTGATGCCGATATCCAGGGAGAATTCCTGCATGTCGCCAAGGCCAGGATGGGGCAGGCGATCATAGACGCCCACAAAAACCTGGGCAGGCCGGGCTTCCAAGCGCAGAACCTGGTCGCTCACTTGCTGCCGTTCCCGTCCGGACCGCCTGCGAATTCTTGTGAGAAGCGCAGCAGCACTGTACGGACCTCAACGCACAGGGAAAACAGGATATCTACCAGGTGGACCAGATCGGTCAGTTCTTCGTCGAGTATCCAGACGTGATGGGCTTTGAGGTTGACCAGGTGGAGGTCAAGGTCGGAATAGCTGGCCATGACATCGACTCGAACGATGTTCTCATGATTTACTTCTTCTTCGAAGACCTGCCGGATTCTTTTTGCCGTCGCTTCGATTCCCTCATCGCTGTCGATTTTTTGAGCGAAGGCCACCGGGAAGATATAGTCGATTTCCAGGGCGAGGGATATCTGGGCCGTACGCAGCTGGTGCGAACAGTCATCTTCATCCGGGTGATACAGGTCACAGAATATGCCATCGCCGGTGGTGCTAAGCACCGTGTACTCGACCGGCCACTCGAAACGAATCTCCGCCCACATCTCGGGTGGGAAAGGCCAGTCCCCAGGAGCCAGAGCGACCTCGAAATTACGTATCAAGCTGTTCGTATCGACCGAGTTCGAGGCGTCAACAGCAAGCAGCCCGGCCTCCATTGCACTGGACATCAGGGTGCTGACCATTTGCTCGAAGGGTACGTATCTGCCCCAAAGAAGTTGCTCAGCCATCTGTCTCAGCAGACCCTCGTCGCCATCGAAGGGATCGGGTATTGGCGCGTCATTACCGTTCTGTACTGAACTTCCGTTGGTGGACATAGTTTTCTCCTGGAGCGGGCATCATAGCACAAGGCGCGATCCGCAACAACTTTCCTGGGACTAATTATCGTCCTGGAGTCGCTGGTGACCGAATTGTGTCTCGTACAGGTCGGCGTAAAGCCCGTCCTGTGCCAGCAGTTCGGCATGGGTGCCAGATTCGAGCAATTCGCCTTCATTCATCACCAGGATCTGGTCTGCAGCCAGGATTGTGGAAAGACGATGAGCGATCACCAGGCTGGTGCGTCCATGGAACATGGGCTCCAATGCCGCCTGAATAAGGGCCTCGTTGTGGGAATCCAGGTGTGCCGTGGCTTCGTCCAGGATCAGGATACGTGGATCCTTGAGGATGACCCGGGCGATGGCCAGCCGCTGCTTTTCACCGCCGCTTAGCCGATAACCCCGTTCGCCGACCATGGTATCATATCCCATGGGCAGGCTTATGATGAAATCGTGGATGTTGGCAGCCCTGGCGGCTGCTTCCATCTCCTCCTGGCTGGCGTTGGGCCGGCCGTAAAGCAGGTTCTGCCGAATCGTATCATGGAAGAGGTAGGTTTCCTGGGTAACGATGCCAATCTGTTCAGCCAACGATTGCTGAGTAACGTCGCGCACATCATTGCCGTCGATTGAAATCCTGCCCTCGGTTACATCGTAGAGCCGGGGAAGCAGATAGGTGATGGTGCTCTTGCCAGCCCCGCTGCGCCCAACCAGCGCTACCAGTTGACCGGGCAGTATCTCGGCTGACACATCGCTCAGGGCCCAGCGCCGTTTGATAATGGGGACGATGGGCGACGTCAACTCAGCGACACCTTCATCGGCGTTGGCGGCATTCTCGTCAGACGCCCCGCCGCCTCTGTCGCGACCGGGTATTGGCTCTGAGGTCTGCTCTTCGACCCTTGCCTGTTTTTCCTGCATCTCTTGCCACTCTTCGTCGGTCAAATAGCTGAAGGATACATTGTCGAACCTGATCTGGCCATCGACGTTGCTCAGCGCCATTGCATTGGGTCTGTCCACGATCTCCAGAGGCTTATCCAGATATTCGAAGACGCGCTCAAAACTGACCATGGAGGTAGCGAACTCCACTTGAACGTTGGAAAGGGAGGAAATCGGCCCATACAGCCGGCCCAGGTAGGCGACGAAGGCGACGATGGTACCGATGGTCAACGTGCCGGCAATTACCATCCGGCCACCAGCCCAATAAACCAGGGCAGTTCCGATGGCGGCTGCGATGCTCAATCCCATGAAAAACCACCGGCCGACCAGAGCTCGCCGAATGCCGATATCGCGAACGTTGGCGCCGGTTTGCGAGAATCGCTCTATCTCCTCATCTTGCCGGCCAAAGGTCTTTACCAACAGGGCGCCGTTGATCCCCAGGGTCTCGGCAATAATGCTGCTCATGTCCGATTGGTAGTCCAACGCTTCCCGCCGAACATCGCGAAGAACACGGGCGACTCGTTTTGCCGGCAGGAGGAAAAGGGGCAATATCATCACCGACAGGAGCGTCAGACGCCAATCGATGGAAATCATGACTATCAGAGTCGAGACCAGCGTCACCAGACTGGTTACCACGTTGGGAATCGTGCCGGTGACGGCGTTCTGGGCACCGATGACGTCGTTGTTGAAACGGGAGATGATCTCACCAGACTTGGTTGCTGTGAAAAAGCGTAGTGCCATGTTCGTCAGGTGCTCGAACATCTGGTTGCGCAAGTCGAAGATGATTCCTTCGCCTACCCTGGCACTGAAATAGCGCTGCACCACGCCGATCAGGCCCGAGAGAATCGGAATTGCGACCAACGCCAGTGCCAACAGGTTGAGGCGAGCCACATCGCCGTTGGGAAGCACAACGTCGATAAGATCCCGAATAATGAGAGGAGGAACGAGTCCCAGCAGCGAAACTATGAGGATACACGCCAGCACCAGGAGTATCTGCCACCAATAAGGCCGGGCATAGGCAAACACCCGGCGCAACAGGTTGCGGTCAACCTTGGGCTTCGCCATATCCGGATCAGCTCTCATGTAGCTGCCCCAGCCACCACGCATGTGACTCATCTCTCCTCAAATGCCAGCGATATGCTAGCGACTCCGGTCGATGGCGAGCCGAAGGCGATATTCCTCGGCCATCAGTCTTTCCAGCCGGCCTTCCAGATAGCGGGCTCGCCCTGCATTTCGGTGGTCGTCACGCTGGTGGGCCGCGGCAAGTTCCCGCCGTGTCTGTCGAATCTCGGCAATGATCTGGTGTTTTCGCTCGATCAGTTGGCTACGGTTCATGTCAATCGAAGTTGGCGGGGATCAACCGCTGATTACGCAGATTCCCGCTGATTTGTCAAATTTGATCTGCCTCAACTGCGGTTTTTCATTCTATCACAACGATGCCCGAGTCGCCAGTGATCCTTCCCTCAACCAACCCGGCAATTCTCAATATGGAGGGGAGTCGAGGCTGTACGAAGTCCCCATTTTTGGGTCAGCCGGGTTGATCTTGCGCAAGTACAACTGATGAATCGCCTTTCCCTAACCTGGAAAAGCCAGAGGAACACAGATTTACGCAGACCTCCGGCGCAGATCATCGCCGATCTTCTCTGATGTCTGATCAGCGTTTCTCTGCGTTAACCCTTCGACTACGCCCCTCGACAAGCTCGGGACACCGCTGAGGACAGGTCAGCGCTAATGTTTTTTTCTTTCTGCAAGGAACTTGGAGATGCTTCGGCACGCTTTGCGTCAGCATGACATAACCGAAGTTTCTTAACAGAATTGCTACAACCGACCAAGCCCCTTTGACGCTGTTGTTGACAGGTGTTATACTCGAAGGCAGGCAGGGTAGGCGAGTGAACAACCTGCCCAAATTCCGCCAGGCATGTCCGAGGCCATGATTACCTTCGACCGGATCTCATATAGCTATCCCGGCGCCACTGAAGAGAGCGCAGTTTCCCCTGTGCTGCACGACGTGTCTCTGGCCATCGAGGAAGGGGATATGGTGCTGGTGGTCGGGCCGTCCGGCGCCGGTAAGTCGACTCTTCTGCGTGCCCTCAATGGCCTCGTTCCCCATTTCAGCGGTGGTACGCTCACCGGTCGAATCCGGGTGGCCGGCCTGGATCCTGTGGTCGAGAGCCCGCAGGGAATGAGCAGGCTGGTCGGTATGGTATTCCAGAATCCCGAAACCCAGTTTGTCACCGACCGGGTGGAGGATGAACTGGCTTTCGGCATGGAGAACCTGGCTCTGCCTCCGGCCCTGATGCGCAAGCGGGTCGAAGAGGTCCTGGACCAACTGACCATCGCCCCGTTGAGGGATCGTTATTTGAGCACGCTATCGGGAGGGGAGAAACAACGGGTTGCCATCGCGGCGGTTTTGGCTCTGCATCCCGAGGTATTGGTGCTGGACGAGCCTACTTCCCAGCTCGATCCCCAATCGGCCGAGGAAGTTCTGGTTGCCCTCCGGCGCCTCAACGAGGACCTGGGCTTGACTGTCATCCTTGCCGAGCATCGCTTGGAACGGGTGGTTCAGTTCGTGGATAAGGTGCTTTACTTGCCCGGAAACGGTGGCCCCGCCATTCTGGATGAGCCGAGGGCGGTGATGGCGCAAGTGCCGCTGGCGCCACCCCTGGTCAGGCTGGGAAAGGCCAGGGCATGGCAGCCACTGCCATTGACTGTCAAAGAGGCGAGGCGGTTTGTGCCGCGGAGCCAGCGCTCGCTGACTCGTAGCGTGGAGGCTGAGTTGGCAAGCCTGTCCAACGGGGTTTCACAGCCGTCGAGCAGTGCTTCGGTGGCCGCCCGGGTGGAGGATGTCTTCTTTGGGTACGATAGTGGAGGCATGGTGTTGAAGGGCATCGATCTGAGCCTTGGGCGGGGCGAGATCGTCGCTTTGATGGGTCGCAACGGTTCGGGGAAGACGACGCTGCTCAAGCAATTGATCGGTCTTCTGAAGCCCTCCCACGGCCAGGTGTCCCTTTTCCTCGATCGTTCGGTGAGCGGCGAGTCGCTCATGAACACCCGCCAGAACGCCACCGACGAGCTTGTTTCGGTGGTGGGTTACGTGCCTCAGGATCCAGGCGCTTTATTATTCCGCGATACAGTCATGGAGGAATTGGCCTTTACCCGGCAGGGACACGGATTGCCGCCCGACCCGGCTGCTGACAGGCGGCTTTTGGCCCGGCTGGGATTGCTGGCCCTGGCCCAACGATATCCGCGCGATCTCAGCACGGGACAGCGACAGCGGGTGGCTCTGGCAGCGATTCTCGTGGCTGATCCCCAGGTACTGCTGCTGGATGAACCAACCCGCGGCCTGGATTATCAACAGAAGGAAGTGTTGAGCAATATTCTGCTGGATATGAAACAGGAGGGGCGAGCGATCCTGTTGGCAACCCATGATGTCGAACTGGCCGCCACGTGCGCCGATCGGGTCATTCTCATGGCTGATGGAGAGATCGTGCTCGATGGTCCGACGCGCGAGGTGATGACCGGTTCTTTGGTATTTTCGAGCCAGGTGAACAAACTCTATCGCGATCCCCGATTTCTGTTGGTTACCGATGTGACAGAATCGCCTTCATCCAAGACAACGGAGAATCAATATGCCACGAGTTAAGGAATACTACCGGCCATCCAGTTTGGAGGAGGCCCTTGCATTGCTGCAGCGATCGGATTGTGTCACCGTGCCGCTGGCTGGTGGCACCAGATTGGTGCCCCGATTGCGCGGGGACCTGCCCTGGTCAGTCGACAATCAGGTGGACGCCGTGGTCGATCTGGCGGATCTCGGCCTCAACGGCATCGAGCGTCGCAGCGATCCAGATGGTGAATGGCTGACGATTGGCGCAACGACCACCCTGACAGATCTGTTCGAGCACGCCGATTGCCGGACAGTAGCCGATGGTGTGCTGGCGGAGGGTGCCGGGCGCGAGGGGCCTGTCAACCTGCGAAACGCCGCTACCGTTGGAGGGTGCATCGTGCAGGGCGCAAGTGAGTCTGAGCTGTTGCTGGCCCTGTTGGCCCTGGATGCTCGTGTCGAAGTGAATGATGGCATGGTTCGCGTGCAGTCGTTGACCGATCTTGTCGCGAATCCAGCTGCCGCAATTGGCAAGGGATTGATCACGGAGATTCGAATTCCGCTGGGTGGTGAGACGTTACGGGGAGGCGCCGCGCGCATTGCCAGGACGCCTTCGGACAGCGCCATAATAGCAGCGGTAGCTGTAGGGGATGGCAAAACCTATCGGATTGCCCTGGGTGGGCTGAGCTATCAGCCGCTGGTGATTGATCTCAACAAAAAAGAGGATTGGAAAGAGGCCCTTGAAACTGCTGTGACAGAAAAAGGGGTATTGTCCGATTTCCGGGGCAGCGCCGACTATCGACGAGCCATGGCTGCCATTGTGATAGAGCGTTCATTGCGGTGACGATCGAGCCCTATTGTTTCAGCGCCGAGGCCAGCAGGTCGTGGGTATGTTCCAAATCGTGATCCAGAAGTACCACCGATAGCCAGAGGTAGGCCGGGATTTCCCGCTCAGTCCAGGAGGCCGGAAAGCGTTGTTCCAACTGATCCTGGCTCATGGTTTCGAGGACGCTGTCGAGCGCCATCCGTCCCTTTTTGAGATCCCCATAAGCCCTTTCCCAGGTGTGATCCACACGAAGGGCTGCGTGCGTATCGTTCCAGGCCTGGATGCTTGTGAACGCTTCGACCTTCGGCGGCTCCCCGGCTGCGATCTGGCTGACTGCATCCACGACCCACCATTCCCAGTCGGCAACATGTCCCAGCAGATCCTTGAGGGTCCATTGATCGGTCACCGGGTAGGTGGTGCGCAGGTCGACCGGCAGCAGAGATGCGGTGGTCAATAAGCCTTGCCGAGCGGCTTGAAGGGCCGCCACAAGGACCACCTTTGGTCCAGGTTGGCGCGGCGGCTGCGCAGTTTCCCGCCAGGCGGCGATGTGCCCGGCGTGTTCGGCGTCATGCTGCCATTGAAAACGGATCAGGCCGGGGAATGAAATGTCCTGATCACCGGCCATGCGTGTTGCAAAAAAGGCATCGTCTGGCAGAACCGACAACCAGGCCATCAGGCTGGCGCGGGCTTCCGTCAGATCTGCCAGGACAGCGTTCAGACTCATCGCCCGGCTGGCAGCGGCCACTTTCGGGTTGACGGCGGCAACGTCCTGAAGCAGGGAAAGGTCAGGGTCTTGGCCAGCCTGGATCGCCCGTACCGTTTCCAGTACCCAGCGATCCCAGAATGCAACATGGCCCAGCAACTCCTTGATGGTCTGCTGATGGGTGACCAGCTCTTCGCAGAGGGTAAACTCGTCGAGATGGACCAACTGGGCCAGCAAATCGGCGCGTTCTGCCTGCAGTTGTGCCAGGTAAACCGCTTTGCCCGTTGTTGCGGCCGGCAGATCCCTGTTTTGGCGCCACGCTGCGATCAAGTCGGCATGGCTGCGATCATGGCCAGCCTGTCCCTCCATCCATTGAGCCACGGTTGCCTCGCCCCAGGGCAGCTGCAAGGGGCGTACCAGATCCTCGTCGGCCAAGAGCTCAAGGGCGTCAAGCAGGCCCACCCTGGCAGCCATACAGGCATCAAACGTTTTTTCCATGGACCAACTGCCGCGCTCGGCCTTGGTGGCCGCGTTAAGCTGGTCCATATCCTCGGGAGTAATGCCAACGATCTCTTGCTCGCGGCCCTGCGCGATCAGAGTCAACCGCTCGGCGAAGAGTTCGTCCCACGCTGCGATATGAGCGAGCACATCCTGCACATCCCAATCGTCGAAAATCGGTTTGTCCGTGAGAGCTTCTTCGTTGACGCAGGTGGTCAAGGCGAACAGGTTGGCCCTTTCGGCGGCGAGCAATGTCAGCAATCGTTCTCGCTCATTGGTGGCGCTGCTACCGTTCATGGTAGTCTCCTTTAACGATCAATTCAACGCTGTCCGGAAGGTAACCGACCGTCCTTCAGCGGGCAGATCGCCAAGGCCGTTGCAGGCGGTCTGCCATCCCATCGTCGCGTCCCAGTTCTCAAGCCCTACGGTGCTGCTCAGGATGTTATCGATGGCGCCGTAGTTGATGACCGCCTTGCCGTCGGGCGAAAGGATCACCTGGAAGGTGTTGAATCCAGCGCCTGCCTGCGGCGGCACATCATGCCATTCGACCACAACCGTCCTGTCGTTTACCTGGCGATAGAGGACCTGTCCATCCTGGGATGGATCGAGATCGTCCCAGAGCGCATAGATGGCGCCATTGGGTGTCTCGATAGCGGGCACGCAGTGGTTCTGGCTGTATTGGCTACCCGCATAGCTGTCCCCAAAGCTCAGAAAGCCGTTGGCATGTATCCAGACATGGTCGTATTCCAGCCCGAAGTAGGGATAGCCGAATGGCAGCGAAACAAGAACGGCGCCGTCACTGCTCAGGCTCAGGGGAATACCGGCCGACGTGTCGATCCAGCCGGTTGTCTGGTTGCCAACTTCCAGGGAGGGCAAAAAACTGTGGAAGAGGGTCTCCACAACCCTCACCCTGACGGTCAAGACATAGGTGGTCTGCTGTCCACCAATCTCTGTGACACGCACGCGTACCTGGCCCAGATTCAACCCCAGCCCCGGCACATAAAGGAGCCGAAGACGCAGGATTGCGGAAGCCGGATGGCTCAACGTGCCATGGGTTGGCTCGTCGGCGGTAAGCCATGCGGGAGTCGTTTCGATCACCTGCCAGGAGAGGGGCTGGTTGCTGGGATTATGGATGGTGATATCGACAGGGGGGGGCAGTTGCCCGGGCGCCGCCAGCAACTCGGGGCTTGCCGGAGAAAAGGTGAGCTGAGGTGGCAGCACCTGGCGCAGCGCCTTGGCTGCGTTGATACGACCATAGCCCAGACGATCGTTGCGACCGTTCAGATAGGGATAGGTGTCGACTTTGTCAGCCGTGTTGCGCAGAATGCCCAACAGGGAATTTGGGCTCAGGTCTGCGCGCAGGGAGCGCATCAAGGCGAACAGTCCAGACACGTGGGGAGCGGAAAAAGAGGTGCCATACTGCAGGGCGTATCCACCCCCGAGACCAGTGCTGAAAATGGGGTCGTCATGGGTGCCACCCGGTGCGGCCAACTCAACCTCCGGGCCACCGTTGGCGTAGGGAGCCCAGTTGTCCCAGTGGGTTGTCGCCGAAACGGCGACGACCTCGGGATAGGATGCTGGTGTTTTTACGGGAGCAGGTGGTTGACCGGGCTGGCTGGTGTTTCCGGTGGATCCGACCAGAACCGTTCCCTTGCTGGCAGCAAATGTTACGGCTGTTCGCACCGCGGTTGAGTCGTTATCGAAGGTCAGACTGAGATTGATAACAGGATCGCCATGGTTGGCGGCGCTGACAATAGCGTCCGCCACATCGTCGGCGTAACCGACGCCAACGGAATCCAGCACACGGAAAGGCCGGATCCTGATGTTCCAGGCCATGCCGGCAATGCCCACGTCATTGTTACCTGTAGCGGCAATGATTCCAGAGACGTGGGTGCCATGTCCAAAGGTGTCCTGCGGCTCAGAATCGTCGTCGACAAAATCATAGCCCGACAACAATCGCCCGCCAAACTCCGGATGATCCAGATCAATACCTGAGTCGACCACCGATACGACGATATAACTCTCGCCGGTAGTGATTTCCCATGCCTGGGGCGCGAAGGCGCGACGATGTCCCCATTGCTCAAGCCAATAGGTGTCATTGGGTTGGATGCCGGGTGTGCTTATCCCTGAAGCGTCAGAGATTCGCATCCGTGGTTCCTGGGCCGGCATCTCTTCGACGCCTGGCTGTACTTTACGAGTCGCCGGATCGCCCGCGGGGGTGGGGGGTTGGGCCGGGGCAGCGGTGGCCTGATAATTGAGTTCGGCCGCGTCTATCCGGGCATCCGCCTGGAGGATCTTGATA
Source organism: Chloroflexota bacterium (assembly GCA_034717495.1). Taxonomy (NCBI): domain Bacteria; kingdom Bacillati; phylum Chloroflexota; species Chloroflexota bacterium. Next base: position 27,027 of record JAYELL010000006.1, read on the forward strand.
GCGTTCGATTCCTGGCCTGGCGGCACGAGCAGTACCGCTGTGCGTATCGGCTCAATCGTGTGTTCGACGGTCCAATTCGCCTGGTGGAACAGGGGTTCAAGGTCTCGCAGTTGCGTGGCCTCGTGCCAGGTGACCAATACCTCTCCCGCTGCATACACGACTTCCGGGGAGTCGTTCGAAGCTGGCAGGGAGAGCCTGGCCGGCGTTGCCAGTGCGCTGCCGGGTAGTCCAACACTTAGAAGGATACTGAGCACAGCCAGTATCGACTGGTTGAGTGCAGGGAACCGTGATTTCCTGCGGCGGTGGCCGGGGTTATTCGTATTGCAGCGTCGCCACGGGAGAGAACTCATAGATATCCTTGAGCCATGCCGATTCTTCCGGATAGGGGTGACTGTTGTTAAGATGTCCCTGAACGTGATCCTGGCGGAATGGCATCTAGTTGCCCGCCAATTTCAGGGGCGTGGGGTTGATTGTAGTCTCACCGGGTAATAAAGGCAAGAAGTTGGAGGGGCACGGCTTTCAGAAGACGGCGGACAGAAGACCGCGGTTTGGACCACGAAGGCGCGAAGGGACGCGGGGCGGTTTGGACCACGAAGGCGCGAAGGGACGCGAAGGATACGGAGCACGAAGGAAGTTGACAGCGGTCGGCGGTCAGCGGTCGGTGCGTTTGGACCACGAAGGCGCGAAGGGACGCGGGGCGGTTTGGACCACGAAGGCGCGAAGGGACGCGAAGGATACGAAGCACGAAGGGCACGAAGGAAGTTGACACCGGTCGGCGGTCAGCGGTCGGGGCGTTTGGACCACGAAGGCGCGAAGGGACGCGGGGCGGTTTGGACCACGAAGGCGCGAAGGGACGCGAAGGATGCGAAGCACGAAGGGCACGAAGGGCACGAAGGAAGTTGACACCGGTCGGCGGTTTTGGACTGGATGCAGCGATTGTCCGATCATTCTTCCACCTGTATAATGCCAGGTAGGGGCTGGGAAACTCGTCCCCTACCTGGCCAGAAGTCCAGCAGAGTGGAGAGTCATGATGAAAGAATCGTTTTACGACGCCGAGGAGATCACCCGAAACTTCGATGAGTTTGGCATCGGCGAATGGGACCGGCTCACCCAGACTCCGGTCGACGAGGTGAGTCTGTTTATCCACACGCACTATCTGAAGGAGTTCCTGCCAGAGGATGCACGTGTGCTGGAGGTGGGCGCCGGCGCGGGTCGTTTCACGATGATGCTGGCCGGTCTGGGGGCAACGGTGTTGGTAGGCGATATCTCGCCGGCCACGGTGCCGGGGCGGGGCAACTACATGCATCTTTACCGTTCTGGTGAACTGCGTGACTGGCTGCTGCAGGCAGGCCTTTCCCTGCTGGCATTGTCGGCTTCCAATTGTCTGTCATTGGGTTGGGAGAGTCTTTTGGAGGAGATCAGGGCCGATGAAGAGAAATGGACAGAGCTCCTGCGCACGGAACTTGAAGCATGTGCAGAGGAAGGTACGCTCGATATGGGAACCCATCTGATCGCTGTGGCACGCGCAGCGTGAACATCCATCGATCGTTTACGGCTGGAGGAGCACCAAGACCATGAGCAGCAATGATTCTGAGGAGATCGCCCGCTTTTACGCTCAAACCTATGATCTCTCCGTCGCAGATTGGCCTGGCGAAGTCGATTTCTATCGGGAATTGGCTGCGGCAGCCCGCGCGCAGGGCAGAGCGGTGTTGGAGGTTGCCTGCGGGACGGGTCGTATCGCTTTACGGCTGGCTGATGATGGTGTCAACATCGTTGGCCTGGATCGGTCCCCGGCGATGCTGGCGATTGCCCGGGAAAAGAGCCGGGCTTTGCCAGCGATCCGCTGGGTGGAGGGGGACATGAGAGCCTTTGATCTCGACCAGACCTTTGGCCTGGTCATCATTCCCGGGCACGCCTTTCAGAACCTGGTGACGCCCCAGGACCAACTGGCCTGTCTTGAATCGATCGGGCGGCATCTCACCGATGACGGGATTCTCGTCGTTCATCTGGATCACCAAAACGTAGACTGGCTCGGCGGTCTTGTCAAGGACAAGGGAGGCGTTTTCCAGGAGGCGGAGCAGTTCCAGAATCCGCAAACAGGCCGGCAAGTTCAGACTTTGCGGGCCTGGTCCTACGAGCCAGCGAGCCAGACGGCGATTGCCGAGACGGTCTGGCAGGAGATCGATGAACAGGGACAGGTCGTTAACCGGAGGGAAAGCGGGCCAGTTCGATTGCACTGTGTTTTTCCGTTTGAGATGCAGCACCTGTTGAGCCTGGCCGGTTATGAAGTGGAGGCAATTTACGGCGATTTCCTGCGAGGCGCATTGAGCGGCGACTCGGAGGAAATGATATGGGTTTCGAGCTGTTCATAAATTGTGCCATCCCACTTTCCTGACAAGGGGTAAACCGTCCGACCCGACTGTAGATCATACTATGCGGGCATTCCAGACCGACTCTCCGCAACGGGCCATCGATGAATGGGGCTACGAAAATACGAATAGCGGGGAATCTTCCCTCGCGTTGGCGTTGGATGGTTTCCCGGTAGCGGGCTTTGATGGGGGTAGAAAAAACCTGGTCGGCCGCTGCCTCGTGGGCGATCGCTCGATGTCGGCGGTCAGTGGTCCATAGACGACAGCGGTGAAACTCGTGAAAAGTCTAGACAATCGGGCCGCTACGCCAGGGGACGAATTCCAGGGTGCCCACGTTTTGCGCCTCGCTCCGGGAAGGCGCTCCCGAGGCCACATCAACGATAAGGTCGAAGAGTTCGGCGGCCAGCGTTTCCAGGCTGCCATCTTTCTCCAGCACCCGCCCGGCGTCGAAGTCCATGTCGCCCGGCATGCGCTCAAAGGTGGGTGAATTGGTGCTTATCTTGATCGATGGCGCAGGCTTGAACCCGAACACAGAGCCACGCCCGGTGGTGAACAACACCAGGTTGCACCCGCCAGCCACCATGCCGGTGACCGACACGGGATCGTAGCCGGGCGTGTCCATAAACACGAACCCCCGGCGCTCGATCTGTTCGGCGTAGTCGTAGACATCGACCAGATTGGTGCTGCCGCTCTTGACGATGGCGCCCAATGATTTTTCGACGATGTTGCTCAATCCCCCCGCCTTATTGCCCGGTCCAGGATTGTTGTCGAACTCGACGCCCCGATCCCTCAGATAGGCTTGCCACCAGTCGATCTTGTCCAGCAGTTTCTGGCCAACTTCCGGGCTGATGGCCCGCCGCGTCAGCAAATGTTCTACACCGTAAACCTCAGGGGTTTCCGCCAACACGACTGTGCCACCCTGCCGGATCAACGCGTCCGAGACCAGCCCCACCAGGGGATTGGCTGTAATGCCTGACCAACTGTCGCTGCCCCCGCATTCCAGGGCAATGGTCAGCTCAGAAACCGGCTGGGAAGAGCGCTGGACGGCGTTGACCGCTGGCAGCAGATCATCGATTGCGGCAATGCCGGCCTGCACGGTGGGTCCGATGCCACCCAGGTCCTGAATCACCAGGCTCACAAGTTCTGGCGCCACAGCGGTTTCATCGTCCAGTTGCTGGCGCTCGATGAGATCGTTCAGTTGGTTGATCTCACAGCCCAAGCCCACCAGAACGGTGGCACCCACGTTGGGGTGTCGCGCCATGCCAGCCAGGGTACGTTGTAGCATGGCATAGTCCCGGGTGCCGCTATGCACACCGCCACAACCCTCGTCATGGGTCAGGGCGATGACCTCGTCGACGTTGGGATAGGACGCCAGCCGCTCGGCGGTGAAATGGCGGGTGATTTCATGGCAACCATGGGCCGAACAGTTCACGCTGCCGATGACGGCGATGGTGTTTCTCGTGCCGACCCGCCCGCTCGCCCGCTGGAAGCCCATAAAGCTGCGCCGGTCCGCTTCCGGGATGTAAGCGGTAGGACGAGCGTCCTGACAAAAGGCATAGTCTCTCGAAAAGTCCTTTAGCCCCACGTTGTGGCTGTGGACGTGTTGGCCCGGCGAGATTGGCTCCCTGGCGAACCCGATGGTCTGGCCATAGCGGCGGACCGCATCTCCAGCCCCGATTTCGCGAAGAGCGATCTTATGTCCTGCCGGCACCAGTTGCTGCACGGCCAACTTCCTGCCGGAGGTCGTCTGCAGAACCAGACCGGCCTGAAGGCTTCGCTTGGCGATGGCCACATTGTCTTCAGGGTGGAGCCGCGCAGTGACTTCCCGCAGAGAAAGCGGTTCAGAAGATGATCTGCCGAAAAGTTCAATGGGTGAGGAATCCATTCACTCCCCCATAATCTGCACAACCAACTCGCGGCTACGCGCACGATTATCGAAATCAATGTAGAGGATCTGCTGCCAGGTACCGAGGGTCAGATGTGTGTCGACGAAGGGAACGGTCAGTGAAGGGCCAAGCAGCGCTGCTCGCACGTGGCTATGACCGTTGCCGTCGTCCCAGCGCAGATTGTGTTGGTAGGGCTGGTCGGGTGAGGCGATCTCATCGAAGAGCCGCCCCAGGTCGGACAGGGCCCCTGACTCGTATTCGATGGTGGTCAGCCCGCTGGTAGCGCTGGGGCAAAACACTGTTACGGTGCCCGCTTGCAGGCCCGATTGCCGAACGGCCTCGGCCACCTGGCGGGTAATGTCGATCATATCGGCGTTGCCACCGGTGCGAATCGCAATGGATTGGGTATTGACGGTCATTGGGTCACCTCGCCAGAATGCAGGGTTGTTGGGAAAACAGTATACTGTAGCGAGGTTGACTGAGCGAATCGTGCGAATCGTCTATACCTGGGAAGTCATGACGAGGGCGACATCCCGACCGCTTTCCAGATAATGTCCTGGGTCTCGGCGGTCATCGGCAATTCGTCCATGGCTTCGAGCGCAACCCAGCGGGCGTCAGCCGCATCGTCGCCGGCCTGCAAATCGCCGCTCACATAACGGGCCAGCAGGTCAACCACGACGAAATGATAGCGCCAGCGCCCATCGCCATCCTGGTCCATAGGCTCGAACACACCCACGACCGGCCCCGGTTCGACGATGATATTGCATTCTTCCTGGATCTCGCGGCGGGCACCCTGCGCCAGGGTTTCCCCCAGTTCCAACAGCCCGCCGGGCAGTCCCCAAAGGCCTTTGGCCGGTTCCTTACCCCGCAGGATCAAAAGCACCTGTCTATCGCGCAACACAACGGCTGCAACTCCTACCAGGGGATGACTGGGATATTTCCGGGACATGGCAATGCCTTTCTTTCGCCGGGCAGGAAAACAAGCGTTCAGGTACGAAACGCGTTGAAGCCGCTTCCGAAGAAGCGGCTTCAACTCACACACCCACTAACCATCCACAACTCTCTGAAACCCACTATACACTTCATCTCAACCCAACAACAGTATAAGATCGATTCGCATTGCTTTCAGTATGGACGCTTACGAAGTTGGTAGAATTTCGCATTTCTTTTTGTCAAATCCAGGGAAAATAGTCGCACTGGCCCTTATTCCCAGGTCACGTCGCCGTAGAGATCAGCGGGCCAGCCGCGGGCCACGAAGGCTTCAAAGGCAGGACGTTCCTGTCCGATGGTGCCCGATGACCCGTGTCCGGGATAGAACTCGGTCTCGTCGGGCCAGACGAAAACAATCTCCTGCAGGGTGCGCAAAGTGGTAACGAATTCTTCGGGTGACCAGGTTTTCCCCGGACCGCCCACGAAGAGTGTGTCCCCGACGATGATTCGATGATCGATCTTGAAACAGATCATGCCCGGAGTATGGCCTGGCGTATGCACCGTTTGCAGCTGCAGTTCGCCCAACTCGATGATCTGGCCGCCAGCCAGGGGCACGTCGAAGGGTACATCGTAGGCCGCGGTTTCGGCTGGATGAAGGTAGACGGGCACCTTTGTTGCTTCTTTGACCTCGGCAAGTGCGCCCCAATGGTCGGGATGGGCATGGGTGAGAAGGATCTTGTCGACGGTGGTATCTGCGGTCAGGGCCAGAATAGTCTCGGCGTCTGCGCCTGGATCGACGATAGCGCTGCGGCCGGCCGCTGGATCGACGATCACGTAGGTGTTCATTCCCCAGGGGCCAACCTGGGTTGTGCGGATCTCTGCTGGCATTAGGATCATCTCTCCTCTCAATGCCGGGGGACTGGCCTATCCTCCAGCGTTTCTATCGCGTTCAGGAATTCATCCGGAACAGGTTTTTTGTCACCTGTTTCGTTGTCTACCATGACCTGAACGCTGCGTGCGGTTGCCACCAGACGGCCCGAGTCCCGTTCAGTGATGGAATATTCGTAGACGAAGCTGGTGCGCCCGATCGAACTGACCTTGATTCCGATATCCAGCTGTTCACCCAGGAAGGCAGGAGATCTGTAATTGATGGTGAGCTGGGCAATCACGTATTCGATGTCGGTTGCGGCCAATTCGCGGGGGACTTCACGTCCCTCGATTTCTGCCAGCTTCAAGCGGTAGGCCACCCGCGCCCACTCCAGGTAACTGGCGTAGACGGCGTTGTTGACATGGCCCAGCGGGTCCAGGTCACGATAGCGAACGCTAACCGTCGCGCTAACGGGAAATAGCGAGGATGTCATCGACGATCTCCAGGAGAACTTCTTTGAAACAGACGCCCTGCAGCCATTGGGAGCCTGGCGAAATCACAGAAGGATCAACCTCGGTCCGGCCAACGACATCGCTCCTGTTCAATCCAAGTTCGTTCAACAGCCAGGCGATCACCTGAGCAGCGCCCATTAACTGGGCGTCGCCCGGGCAGGACCGCGAGAAGTTACCAGCCAGGGCAACGGCAACCCCTTTTTGGTTGGCCTCCCGGTTCCTGGATTGGGGCACAACTGCCTCAAGTGGCTGGGTCCAGTGGGTGGTGCCATCCTCGTTGACCAGGAAATGATAGGCGATCCCGGGTAACCCTCGCTTTCGGTGCAGGCCATCGATGGTTTCTGGCGAGGCATCCCTCTTGGTCATGGTGTGGTGAACGATGATCTGACTGATGTCCTGCAACTCCCGCAGGGGATAGGCCTCTGGTTCAGCTCGAGGCCGGCCAGATGGCGAAGCAACAGGACCCAGTGAAAGGCGCACGTCATTGAGCGGCGGTTGGGCCAGACTGGCAGGTGGCAGGCCGGCGATCTCCTGCAGGCGCCGGGCCTCAATCAACAGTGCGTTCACATCTGAGCGCAAGGACCGGGCTGCGCCGGCATGTTCAGCCAGGGGCCGTAAGACTTGCCGGGCATCGGAGACCTGATCATCCAGGGTTGCGGCCTTATCGGCGCCCGGTTGCAACGAGCGAATCTGGCTTTCCAGGTCGTCCGTCTGCTGGCGCAATTCCTCCAGCAGGCTGGGGCGTACGCTGCCGACCGCCTGGAGGCCGGCCAGTTCCCGCTTGACTTCCTGAATCCTCTCCAGAAGCGCTTCCAGGTCGCCTGGCAGGCTTGCTGCCTGAGTTGCCACAGGTGTCATGCCGTCCAGCATGGTTTCAATGCGATCCAGTTGGGCCACGTAATCGGCGAGCAGCTGATCGGCCTGCATCAGGATGGCTATCATATCGGCCAACTGTTGCTGGAGGGCAGCCAGGCCGGGTTCGGTCGGGGATGGCGCGGTGGGTTCAGGAGGCAGCGGTGCCGACGGCTCGTTCAGCGTGGCGATCTTCGAGATCAACAGGATGGGCTTCCTCTGATTATCCTGCCCCAGGTGCCTGAAGGTTGCCCAGCGGCCCGCATGTCCTACCTGGTAGAGGCAGGCGCCCCGGACATAGGCATCCTCGACCATACGATCGTTATACCAGCGCAATGATTCCCAGTACCGGGCTTCGGAGATGGTTTCTCCCGGGTAAAGCCAACCTACATCGCCCGCGGAGTCGAGGGGATGGCGATACATGCGCGCCAGGCCTGCCTCGGTAATGATCGCCTCATGTTGATCGCCGAACAGGTCTCGAATGCCGGTCATGCAACGGCGGTAGAAGAGGGCTGCCGTTGCAGTGCCAAGCGACTCGTTTTCCATGAGCGTGGGCCATCCATATTCATGGAAACCCAGGAAGGTGTAGCTTTCCAGGGACGCCGGAAACCAGTCCAGGTAATGGCGTGGACGGACATAGTTGCCCGCGGCAAAGTTGAAGGCCACGCCTTCCAGCCCTTGCTGGCGCAGGCGTTCCAGGAAGGCGACCTGAAAGCTGTCCAGAGCAGCGGCACGTCGCCGGAAGTCGTCATTCACCTCGTCATTGGGGAAGGATGCCGGACCGCGCAATGGCTCGTTGAGTCCCATCCATGCGTCGATCAGAAGACGTCCGTTGGCTCCTTCCTCCGAGGCCAGACCAAAGTCGTAATAGATGATCCGTTCGGCAAAGGCCCTTCCCCGTCCGGCAGGATCGGAACTGTCCAACCAGGCCCGTTGAACCCCTTGCTCGACAAACATCCGGGCGATGATAAATGAATTGGGCGAGTATTCCCGTCGAATGTCGCGCAGCAAGCCTCTATCACCGGCGTGGATGAGAATCGTCGGGGGTTTGACCTGACGAATGGCATCACGCAAGTGGGGGATGGTGCTGTTTTCGATGTAGAAACCTAACTTGTTCATGATTGCCTCAAGCGATTAGCCTTGACCGGCGAAACCTGGTGGGTAGAGGGACTCGACCTTGATTCGGTGTGGCGGCACAGGACTCCTGGCGTCCTCCAGTTCCTGTTGACCTGGCTGGTAGTCGTCGGGCACGGTCCAGCGATCAGGCTCTCCATCCTCGGGGACTCTCGGCGGTGGCAAAACGGAAGTCAAGAGCGATTCCAGTCGCGAGCGATCAGGCGGCGCGCCGGGCCACGGCGTATTGGCCTCGACCAGGGCATCGAGCATGGCCGTAGTTTCGGCCTCGTCGGCGCCGGCCAGACGATGGACATCAACACCTGCCGCGCGCAAACGGGCTTCATCGTCGCCACTGACACCCGCGTCGCCCCCGATAATCACGACGTGTCTGGCGGAGAAGGCATGGGCTGTGCTGAAGCTCACGGTGGGTCGGAAGTGGGCAATGTAGTTCTGAGCGCCACGCCAATCGGCCTCCGCCCAGGAGAGGCCATGGTCCCAGAAGAGCAGCGTGTACTCGATATATCTGGAAACACCCTGGGTCACGGCCTGGATCTGGGCGTGCAAAATCTGCTTCCAGGTCGCGCCCCGCAGCCACTGGTCTCCGGGGCAGGTGGTATCGGAAACCTCCTTGTGCCCGACAATGCGATCGATGGCGGTGATATTGTTTTCCTGCATCAACCAGGCGGCAAGATGGCTGGCACTGCCCATTTGCTCGGCGGTAGGGAGCTGCAATTCCACTGGAATGGGGGTGCCGCCCCAATTTCGTCGCAGGAATCGTCCAATCAGGCTCACACCCACGCTATCGTTGTTGGCGTTGCCGGCATGATAGGAGCGGGTCTCCGGTCGCTGCGACTGGTGGATCGTGCCGTCGGGCGTGATCACGTAGTGATAACCGATGCCGGGCCACTGGGCTTTCACGAGATTTCCATTTTGGTCCCAACGCTGGCCGTACACGTGATAATGGGCAATCTGTTCGACGGTGAAGTTGAGTGGCGTGTCGGTGTGATGGATGACCACCCGGGAAATGGGATGGGTGCGCCGTTCATAGGGTGGCAGCGACGGGTGCCTGGGCAAAGCATCCACCAGATCCACCGTGGAGGGCTGAGCGATCGCGCCCCCCTGCATATTCTGAATGGTCGTCCAGAGCCGGGCGTTCTCCGCTGACAGCGCATCCTTCTCGCCTGCCAACTGCGAGATCTGTGCCTGCTGTTGGTCAACCTGTAACCGGAGCGCTTGCACCTCCTGCTGCAATGGTTCGACCTGACCTGCCTGCGCCTGCAGTTCGACGATCAACGATTCCAGTTGGCTAATACGGGCCTGCAGCCGGGCGACCAGCTCCTGTTCTGCCCCGGCAAGAATGGTCTCTACCTGGGATAGCAGTTGTTCCCCGAAGCGGTCCCCTTCCAGCCACTGCCTGCCGGGCGATCCGGAGGGATCGGAACTATCGACTTCGCTTCGCCCGACGATCGCGTCGCTTGTCAGGCGAAAACCGGCCAGGAGCCACGCCAGCAGTTGAGCGGCGCTGTCCATCTGTTGGGTGGAGGGGGTCCTATTATTGAAGTTTCCGGCAAGGGCCACGGCGATGCCCAGCCGATTAAGCTCGCCATTGGCTGTCTGCTCGGTAACGGTGTCCAGCGATTGAGTCCAGACGATGGTGCCGTCGCCATTGATCTGGTAATGGTACTTGATGCCGGCAAAACCCTGGCTGACCTGGAATTGAGCCACCTGTTCCGGCGGGATGTTGCTGCGGGTTGCCGTGTGGTGGATGATGATTTGCCGGATGTCGTCCAGGGGTCGTGTCGGATACTGGGCTGTGGGATGGGTGGCCAGACTGGCGCGCAGGTCGGTCATTGCAGGCCGGGGAACGTCTCCTGCCACCAGGGTCTGGACCGTGGTCTCCAGCCGGGACACCTCCCTGGTCAGCCGGGAGACCTCCTGGCGCAACGACGTCGCTTCACTTGCCTGGTCGGTAAGGGCAATGACCTCGCGTTCCAATTCGGAAGCCTGGAGGGCCAGATCGCGGAAGTCCAGAACCGCTGGCTCAAGGACTGCAACTGCCGCGGCGAGCTCTTCGACCTGACGCCGCAGTTCGGCCAGATCCAGGCCTGGTGACTCCTGCCACTGGTACCGGTGTTCCAGGGCTTGCTGCCAATCCTCAATCACGCCCTGTTTGCCTTCGATCCACCAGCGGTCATTTCCTACCCTGGGCCAGCGATAAAGGATCAAGGAGCGGATCTGCTGGTTGCCTGCCTGGTTCCAGCGATCGATCTCTTTATAGGCTTCCCGCACCCAGCCGCTGTTCTCATTGTGCCAGGGATCGTCTCCCTGGTCGGTTTCAGTGATATAAACGGGCACGCGCCGGAGGCGGTCGGGGATGACTCGCATGAAATCCCGGTAGCAGCGGAAGTGCCAATGATAGCTGTTGTAGCGGGCATCACCCACCCTGGCGTCCGATGTGATCAGGCTGGGATGGATGCCATGGGTATAGGCGTGCAGGGATATCCCGTCGCAGCCGGTGGTAGACACCAACTGGAGTATCTCCGAGAAGTATTGAACCCAGTCCCCGCTCTCGTTGCCGGCGTAGGTGGTCAGGGTATTCCAGGGCGCTGCCCCAGCGACCAGCACCTGATCCTGCTCGTGCCCGCTGACGCTGCGGATAGACGCTCGTGCCTTGCGGTAGCAGGCTGCGTAGCGCTGCGGCGTGATCTTTTCCCCTGCGGTGTGCTCGTTTTTGGGCCTGGGAGGCACGGCGTTCCAGTCCCAGTCTGCGCCGGGCCATTCAATGGGATGATTGGGTTCGTTGCCGATTATCCAGATGTTGGCGCCCTGGGAATTGCGCACGAAATTGGCGCAACGCTGGGCAAAGCCATCGTAGTCCCGTTCGTGGGGCAGGGTACCCGAGGGAGCGTAACCATTGTTCAGGCGAACAATGACTCCCAGACCCCGATCGCTCAACTGGTTATAATTGCCCCAAAAACGTGTGTCGTCGCCCGGGGATTGTTCACCCGGATTGTGACCGATGGCGACGGTGATCAATACCCAACCTGGCACGCCCCGATCCAGCATATGCGGTTCGCCGCCAGGGTCGTGGATGCCGTAAAGAAAGGAGGAGTTGGTCATTGTTGGCAGTGATGTCTGGGTTTTCGCGGATCGGGATGTTTCCGTACCGAATTATACCACTCTTGGAAAAAAGTATCCACTGTGGGCGTCAGACCCTTGACAGCTTCGTTCGAACATCCTATAATTCGAGCAGAAACATCTCACTTTTTGTCACCCAAATCAATGCAAGGAGGGACAAATGAACCGCAATGACCGTTGTAAGCAATGTGGCCTGGTTCCGGATGCTCAGCACGAGCCTGGCACGCTGGTGAAGTCAGGTCGATTTCAGGATCAGGAAGAGGCTGCGTTTGCGACGCTTTCCATTGTCAGAGCCTCGGGGCGTGCCATCTTATCGATTGGCACCTTCGGGCTGTTGGTCATGCTGCTGTGGGCCTCTCTTTCGCAAGGGAGCCTTTCCCTGTCACGGGAAATGGCCTCGCTGCAATACCTTTCTCCCCGCCCGGGTGCCATGCTGGTATCGCGGGAGACCACAATCTCGGTCCGGCATGGCGACCCGATTGCCGGGAGAACGGTCATCGACGGGCTCTTCCAGGTTGAAGGTGCCAAAAGTGGCCTGCTCGATGGGGAAACGATATTGGCCGACGACGGCAGAACTGTGATTTTCGCACCCGATAAGCCGTTTTCGCCGGGGGAGAGGGTTTCGGTGACATTGCGATCCGGGCTGAGAACCATCTATGGGGAACGCGTGCATGGGCTTTCATGGCGGTTTAGCGTCTCAGCAAAACGGATGACCGAGCCAAACGATAGGCTGATGGAGGACCTGATCTTATCTGAACTGCCGGGCGAGCAGCTTGAGGTCGAGCGAATGCCAGTGAGTGCCTCCCCGGCCCACGTGACCCTACCCGCCGATTTTCCAAACATATCGGTGACTGTGCCCGCTTCGAATACTGCCGAGGGCTTGATCCTGGTCAGCCACATGACCTTTCGATTTTGGGAAGATAGAACGTTTCTCCTGATTCTGGATGACCAGGGTGAACCGGTCTATTACAAAGCATCAACCCCCGGCAAGATGTTGTGGGATTTTCAGAAGCAGCCCAACGGCATGCTTTCCTACTATGATCAGGTGACCCACCTCCATCATGTCATGAATGCCGACTATCAGGAAGTAGGCACCTACCGGCCTGGCAACGGTTATTGGGGGGATTTCCATGATTTCTGGCTGTCACCTGGCGGGGACTCCATGTACCTGATCTACGACGAGCAGCAGATCGATATGAGCCAGATTGTGCCGGGCGGAGTACCCACGGCGACGGTCATAGGCTTGATTGTCCAGGAGTTGGATCCTTCACGCAACGTGGTCTTCGAGTGGCGCAGTTGGGACCATTTCAACATCACTGACACCACTGTTAGTCTGACCGCTCCCACGATCAGATACGTTCATGGAAATGCACTCGAAAGGGACCTGGATGGCAACATACTCATCTCCAGCCGGAATTTAGACGAGATCACCAAGATCGACCGGCAGACCGGGGAGATGATCTGGCGATTCGGGGGTAAAAACAACCAGTTCACGGTTCTGAATGACCATCGGCCCTTTTCCCACCAGCATGATATCGTCGTCCTGCCCAATGGACACTACACGTTGTTCGATAATGGAAACGATCTGGATCCGCCCTATTCCCGGGGGTTGGAGTACGAGCTGGACGAAGCTGCCAGAACGGCGCGTGTTGTTGACTCCTATCGGCATACGCCGGATATTTTCGCGATGGGCATGGGCAGCACGCGGCGATTGCCCAACGGCAATTTGATCATCGGTTGGGGTGCCAACCTTACCGTACTCACCGAGTTCAGGCCCGACGGCAGCACCGCGTTGGAGATGATGTTTGACCGGGCTACCAGCTATCGGGCCCAGCGGGTTCCCTGGCAAGGTTGGCCCACCTGGTCTCCGACACTTGTCAACCTGCCGGCAGGATCGGGTTCAACCTTGTATGTGAGTTGGAATGGTGCCACGGAAATCGCATCTTACCGGGTCGATGCGGGCTTATCCGCCAACCCCGACACATTTGTGCCGGTCGGTCTCGTGGACAAAAGTGGTTTCGAAACAGAGATCGATATTTCCGATCTGATCGACGACTATTGCTATTTTCGTGTGATGCCTATTGATAACCAGGGACAGGAGACGCAATACTCGGAAACCGTGCTGGCTGCCAATTCATCCTGCGATCTGAGATATTACCTGCCGTTGACATCGGCCAGCGGGTAGCCAATTCAGAGGTGACCGCATCGGCAAAAACCCCGTTTCGGCCAGTTTCCGGCTGTGCAACGACCGGAGACCACCGTCATCGCCTTTTGAATGGCTCATAAAAGCGCCTGAAGCGGTAAAAACGCCTGTTTTTCGCTTCTTCACCTCTGTTTGTCAGAATTGCCAGAGCAGGGTACAATGTTCCCGTCAATGCCGGGGATGACCATTGAACTAACATAGTTACCACAGATCACCTCGGTGGTAAGACAACTACGAGAAAGGAGCAATGCTATGGCCTACAGCTACACCAACTCGAAAGGTTCGACCTATTACCTTCATAGTAAGGTAACCACGCTCAAGGGCGGGCGCCAGCAGAAAATCTTCTTCTTCGCCAAGACGGTGAGGGAGGATGATGCTCTGGATGCCGTTCCCGAAGGCTACGTCGTTTCCGAGAGCAAGAACGGCTTGCCTGTTTTGAAGAAAGCCACCTAGTCGTTCCCTTTCCTGGTATTCCCGGGAGCTAGATAGATCATTCTGAAATTACCTCGGCAATAAACGTGAGACAGAGAATCTCTGCCTCACGTTTTTCATTATCACATCAGAGGGATGAAAAGTGACAGAACAGCAAGTGCCTGAACGCAGTGAGATTGATCCTCAGTTTACCTGGAATGCAGCCAGCGTGTTTCCCTCGGATGAAGCGTGGGGAAAGGAGTATCGTACCCTTTCCGGCGACCTTGATCGAATCCGTGGATTTCAGGGACGGCTTGGCGAGGGTCCATCGGTGCTGGCCGATGCCCTGGCAACATTCGAAGAACTGAAAAACCGAATTGAGAAGGTCGTCGTCTATGCCAGCATCGCTCAATCTGTAGATAGCACCGATCAGACAGCGGCTCAGAGGTCAAGTATGGCCCGGGGGTTGATGGGCCAGGGTCTGGCGGCGGGAGCATTTCTCGACGCCGAGTTGTTAGCAGTCGGCCAATCACCAATTGAAGCATGGATGGCGGAAGAACCTGGTCTTGGCGTTTACGCGCATTACTTCAATGATCTCTTTCGCAAGAAAGGGCATGTTCGTTCTGCGGAGGTTGAAGAGTTGCTCGGCATGGTGAGCGATCCCTTCTCCGGCTCGTTTGTGACCTACACAGTACTCGGCGATGCGGACATGACTTTCGCGCCTGCGGTTGCCCAGGATGACAAAGAAATCCCCTTATCCCAGGGATCATTGGACAGAATCCTGCATGGCACGGACCGGGAGGCACGGCGCAGCGCCTGGGAAAACTACCGGGATTCCTATCTGGCATTCAAGAACACTTTCGCGTCCAACTTGAGTACCTCGATCAAACAAAATGTTTTCCGGATGCGTGCGCGCAATTACCCGACGACGCTGGAGATGGGACTTTTCGAGGACAATATCCCTGTCGAGGTATTCCACAACCTGATCGATACCTTTCGCAAGAATCTGCCCACCTGGCACCGCTATTGGCGGGTGCGACGCAAGGCCTTAGGGGTGGAAACGCTGCATCCATACGATATCTGGGCGCCACTGACCGACAATCCGCCCGGCATTGCCTTTGAGCAAGCCGTTGATTGGATAGGCCAGGGCTTGATGCCCCTGGGTGACTCGTATGTGGAGACGTTGCGCCGCGGTTGTCTTGAGCAGCGCTGGATCGACATTTTTCCCAATCAGGGCAAGGGATCGGGCGCTTTCTCTTCGGGCAGCCATGGCACCTATCCATTCATTGTCATGAATTACACCGGGGATGCTGCCAGTCTGGGTACGCTGGCCCATGAGTTGGGACATTCCATGCACTCCTATCTGGCGTGGGAAAACCAACCGGTGGTTTATGGTGACTATACCATTTTCGCTGCCGAAGTAGCCTCCAACTTCCATCAGGCCATGGTACGGGGGCACTTATTCGACAGCAATCCCTCCAGAGAGCTGGAGATTGCCATCATCGAGGAAGCGATGGAGAATTTCCACCGCTACTTCCTGATAATGCCGACGCTGGCTCGTTTTGAGTTGGAAGCCCACCGGCGCGTGGAAGATGGGGAGGGCCTGACGGCCGACGGCATGATCGCCTTGCTGGCCGATCTGTATGGTGAGGCTTTTGGCGGCGAGATGCACCTGGACCGCGAGCGGGTCGGCATCGATTGGGCGACGTTTCCTCATCTCTATGCCGATTATTACGTCTTTCAATATGCAACGGGCATTTCCGGCGCCCACGCCCTGGCGAACCGGATTCGGGCTGGCGAGCCTGGTGCTGTTGACGATTATCTCAGTTTTTTGAAGGCGGGAGGCTCTATGTACCCGCTGGATGCGTTGTCTTTGGCTGGAGTTGACCTGACATCGCCGGAACCGGTCAATGCTGCGTTTGCCGTACTGTCGGACATGATCGACCGTTTGGAGCGTTTGATAGAATAGACAGACTCCTGCACCGTTAATCTCATGGTGACATCTTCAAGCACACACGGAGGACTACATGGCACCACAAAAGCTTGTTGTATGGAACATGCAATGGATGAATGACTTGTTTGGTCCCAATAATCTGCCGCCGGCATTTCGGCCAGATGATGAAAAGCCGATCCACTTTGCCGGGACAACCATCCGCGAGCGGCGCAACAATCTTGCCGGTGTTATCGACGACCTGGCGCCTGACCTGATGGTGATTGTCGAGGGTCCCAACCGAACGGGTGAGCTTCAGCTGTTTTTCGATACCGACATCAAGGGGGAGTGGCTAACTCAGGTTCAATACTCCAAGGGACAATCCCAGAACATCGGCCTTGCTGTTCGTATTGACCAAGGCAAATTTGACGATAAACCCTTCAGGTACTTCGACACCAACAACCTGGACGCCTTCGATCCTTTCACGGTGGATACCGACGACGACGAAATCTCCGAAAACTATCATTTTGACCGGCGGCCTCTCTATGTTGAGATCAGGCCCAAGGAGGGCAGGAAATTCCGCATTCTTGGCCTTCATCTCAAGAGCAAGGGAATCTTCAAGGCCTACGAGTGGAGTAAATGGTGGTCCATGTCGGACGCCAACCGCCGGAAGATACTGGCTCAGGCGACTCAGTTACGGTTGGAGTTTCTTGATCCCTATTTGACGTCTACCAGGACCGGCAAAACGCCGATAATCGTTTGTGGTGATATCAACGATGGCCCGGGACTTGACGCCAGTGAAAAACGCTTGTATGGCAGTGCCGTCGAGCGGCTCATGGGCACAGTGTGGAAACCTGAACTATGTCTCGGTAACGCCCTGTTCGACTCTCTGACGGAGAGGCAGCAGGAGAAGCTGGACTTTTCCAACCTGTCGACGACCAGCTTCCGCGATCCAATTTTCAATAACACCTATCATCATGTTTGGATCGATCATATCATATATTCCAAAAACATGCCGGTAGGCTGGGTGCGCGATGCAGACGTGCCAATGATCTACGCTGGTCAGCCGTTTCGGATCAGATACCCCCATGCATCCGATCACTATCCAGTGTTGGCGGAGATCGATACAAGGGAAGAGCCAGATTGATCTCCGACTGAGGTAGTGAGCCCTCCCGGCGAAGGTTACTTGTCAAAAAATGCGACAGCCCCCGCTCAAGCAGGGGCTGTCGTGTTTACTGAATTGTAGGTTGACCGGGCAGCCGGCCGAGAGGGACTGGTCTAGGCCGCGTTCAGTGCGTCGTAGCCAGGACCTTCGGTGAAGAAATTTGCATTCAGCGCGATTGAAGGCTCATACTCGGCGGGCAGGTCTTCCTCGGGAAGAATCGCCTCGACCGGGCATTCGGGTACGCAGGCGCCACAGTCAATGCAGGTCTCGGGGTCAATGTAAAACCAGGGCCATTCTTCCTCGGGAATGCCTGGAATGATGCACTCGACCGGGCAGACGTCAACGCAGGCCCCGTCGCGGATGCAGAGATCAAAGATTACGTGAGTCATAAAACTTCGCCCTCCTGGTGGTGAGGATGTGTGCCACTAACGACAATGTGGATTGTTTCGACTGGTTTCCGCACCTGGTGCGGTGAACCGCACCGATTTTACCCGCAGTCCTATCAATTGTCAAAAAGCGAATCGATCGCGCAAAACAGCACAAATCTCCTTGAACCTGGCAAAAACCGGCGACCCCGAAGAAGATTCCAGAGATGGCCGAAAACCCTGACCAGCTGGCCGAAAAAAGGCTGGATGCCGGCTTTTTGAAACGAGGTGGATCGAGCTAGCTTTCGGCCACGATCAACAGACCATCGGGGTCCAAAATTCCGATGCGCTTCCGGCCGATATCGATAAGGCCCTGCTTTTTCAGGTCGTTCAACACCTGGGTTGCTGTCTCGCGATAGGTACCAACGGTTTCCGCCAAATCCTGATGGGTGTACCCGGTGACCTCAAGTGTATCGTCTTCCTCAGCCAATTGCAGGAGTAGGGTGGCCAACCTGGCTGGAATGCCCTTGAAGGCCATCGTTTCGAGCCGCTGTTCGGCGTCCCGAAGGCGCCGGCTTGTGATGTCCAGCACCCTCAAGGCAACCTGAGGCTTGTTGAGGATCAAGCGCTCCAGATCTCTTCTACTCATCACACAGATCAGGCAATCCTCCATGGCTTCCGCGAAGGTGTTGTGCATTCGCTGCCCCAGTAGCGCCATCTCGCCGAACAAGGTCCCCGGGCCCAGCGAGGCGATGACCAGTTTTTTACCGTCCGGGGAAATGCGATAAAGCTGGACACGACCTGTTTTCAGGATGAAGAGCACCTCGCCTGTTTCTTCTGGTCGATAGAAGACCTTTCCCTTTCTGACGGTGCTCATGGTCGTGATTCGGTCCAACTCTTCCATCTCCCGGGAGGAGAGATCCTGAAACACCTCCATGTCGGATAGGTATCCTATTTTTCTCTGTGTATTGATCGCGGTGACCATCTCTAACCGCTCCTTTCTTCTCCGAAATGACGCTCAAGCGCTTTCTCGTTTTTACCTTAGATGACGCGAACGGTGTTTATTTTACCGGCGCAATCTGATGGCCGGAGTCTTGAAGTACATGGATTGCCTCGTCAAACTGTTCCGATTTAACCATTAGATAATCGGTATCATGGGTGGAGATGGCGAAGATGCTGATAGCAGCGTCGGCCAGCGGCGATGCCAAAGAGGAGAGGATGCCTGTCAGCGAAAAATCGAGCGGTCCAACCACTCTGAGGCAGCGCCAACCGCTATTACAGGTCAAACCCTCGGGCAGGATATCTGCAGAGCAAACCACCGATAGCTCTTTTTCGCCTTTCGTAACGCTGAAGAACTCGCTGTCCAGGAACCATTCTGGCAGCGGTGTCAGGGGTGATAGGCGACAAATGGCAAAGGTGTCGGGTAGAATCTGCACGGTGAGCGAATCACCCATGATGAATTATCTTTCCAGGAATCAGTTTGACTCTGCCTGCATTCTAACCCATAATACCGGGACCGTCAATCCGTTTTCATTTGCGGTCTCACAGTTGAGCTTCACGTCTGGAAGTGGTACCTGCCCAGTTGGATTCCTGCCGCAACCTGGTTATCCAGGCAGGCGGGAGGAAGGGGTGGCCCGGGCTTTCCGAACCGCAGGACCGCTGCAGGAGGGCAATCGATTGAAACCCCATTCAATACGGACGGGATGGATGATTCCGTTGTTGATTCTGGCTATTGCGGTTTCTGGCTGTGCCGGTTCTTTACCATCCTCTTCCGGTCAAGTTGGAACAGCAGCGCCGGCGGTAGGGCAAAGGGCACTTTCCGCAATGGCAACGCCCAAACCGGAACGGGAGGTGCCCGCGTCTGCGGTCACGCCTGAACCTGCCGCGACCGAGGAGCCCATGGTAACCCCGGCGATAGCCACCGAGGTGGCTGTGGTGGAGCTAGCTCTGACTGGTCCCGCTTCCGAACGTAGGGCGGAGCTTTCCGGTTTGGCCTGGTATGGAGACACCCTGGTTTTGTTGCCCCAATACCCCGATCTCTATGATGGCGTGTTTGCACTCTCGAAGGCCGATATTCTGGCGAATCTGGATAGCCGCTCCAGCGAACCGTTGACACCCATGCAGATTCCCCTGCTGGCGCCAGGCCTGGTCGCGCTTCCCGGCTACGAGGGTACGGAAGCAATCGGCTTTCATGGTTCCAATGTCTATGTGACAGTCGAAGCGCGCCTGGGGTCGGGCATGCTTGGCTACCTGATTCGGGGCGACGCCGCGCCCGATTTGAGTCAATTGCGTCTCGATGTGGCATCGGCTGTGTCCATCGAACCGCAAGCGCGGATCGGCAATTTCAGCGATGAGACCCTGGTCGTCGGTGACAATCTTGTTGCAACGGTCTATGAAGCCAATGGCGCCAACGTGAATCCCCAGCCGGCCGCCCATCTGTTCGACAGCGGTTTGCAGGATAGAGGAACGCTTGTCTTTCCCAACGTCGAGTATCGCGTCACCGACGCGACTGCCCTGGATGACAGGGACCGCTTCTGGGCCATCAACTTCTTCTTTCCGGGAGATGTCAACAAGATCGACCCGGCGCCAGATCCACTAGTGATCAGGTATGGCGAGGGATATAGCCATGGTCGGAATATTGCCGTTGAGCGTTTACTGGAGTTCGAAGTAGCGGACGACGGTATAGCGCTTGTCGAGAGGCCCCCGCTTCAGCTGCAGCTTCTGGGCGACATGAGTGCGCGCAACTGGGAGGGCATCGTGCGGCTGGATGATCGAGGCTTCCTATTGGTAACCGACACCTATCCACGAACGATGTTGGGCTTCGTGCCGTGGCCGTGAACATCTGGATAAACGAACCCCCAGGGTATGGGCAGCCCTGGGGGTTTCGCAAGGAGGAGGAAAATGTTGACATCCTCCATCTCAGATGCTACACTGACCAAAATGTGGCCCCACCCAAGGATGTGCCGCAGCACTGTCCTGAGCGTAGCCGAAGTGTGACGCTGACAAACGCTGATACTCGCTGATGGACGCTGATCAATCCAAACAAGAGTAGCACGCCAGCACGCTACGCCAGCAGGCGTGCCGAGAGGCAGCAAGTGGTGCGTGACGTCAGCAGACGGTGCGTGAGCTAGAAGATCAGCGACCTCTGCGCCGAAGGTCTGCGTAAATCAGCGGTAAAAAGAAAAAACCATAACTGCAGCGTTGTCCTGAGCGCAGTCGAAGGGACCTGTGCTGAGTAAAGCCGAAGTACCTGTTCTGGCTTGTCCAGGTTAGAGCTAATCCAATCAGAATCGAAAAGGAGCGAAGGCGTTTATCGCGCTGACATCTGTATGAAACTACCGAAGATCATTCAAGGCGGAATGGGCGTTGCCATCTCCGACTGGAACCTGGCCAGAACGGTGTCGATGCAGGGCCATTTGGGAGTCGTTTCGGGGACGGGGATTGCCCTGATCATGATTTCGCGATTGATGGAAGGGGATAAAGAAGGGCATACTCGGCGGGCATTGAGTCGTTTTCCCTTTCAAGAGCCGGTTCAACGCATTCTGGATAAGTATTTTGTCCCCGAACCCAAAACTCCACGGTCGCCTTACAAACACCCGCCGATGTGGACCCTCAACCCGTCCAAAGCGCTCGACGAGCTGACCGTCATTGGCAATTTCGTCGAGGTATTTCTGGCAAAGGAGGGGCACCAGAACGCGGTGGGGCTCAACCTGTTGGAGAAGTTACAGATGCCGATGATGGCCTCTCTTTACGGGGCGATGCTGGCGGAGATAGACTTCGTGATCATAGGAGCCGGCATCCCGGTGCAAATTCCCGGCATCCTGGACAAGCTGGCCGACCACCAGGCGGTCAGCTATCGACTCGATGTGCAGGGCGCGGCCCCGGGGGATGATGTTCGCCTTCACTTTGATCCCCAAGTTGTTTTTCCCGGCGTCGTGGAAAAGATAGGCCGGCTGCCCCGCCCCTATTTTTTGCCAATCATCTCCTCGGTGGTGCTGGGGAAGGCCCTGATCAAACGGGCAACGGGCAAGATAGACGGTTTCGTCGTCGAAGCGCCCACAGCTGGCGGGCACAACGCTCCCCCCAGGGGACCGATGCACCTGGATGAAGGGGGCGAGCCGATCTACGGGAAGAAAGATGCGGTAGACTTCAACAAGATCAAACAGCTTGGCCGGCCTTTTTGGCTGGCCGGCGGCTACGACAGCCCAGAGAAACTGCAGTACGCACTGGATGTTGGAGCGACCGGTATTCAAGTCGGCACCGCTTTTGGCTATTGCGCCGAATCGGCCATGGATGAAACACTCAAAAACCGCGTTATCCAAGAAGTCCTCGATCAAACCATAGAAGTGCGCACCGATCCCCTCGTTTCGCCAACCGGCTACCCCTTCAAAGTGGTCCAATTGGAAGGGACCCTGTCAGATACGGAGATTTACCAGGACCGGATTCGGGTGTGCGATGTCGGGATGCTGCGACATCTCTACAAACGAGCGGATGGAAAGGTTGGGTTACGCTGTCCGGCCGAACCGGTAGAGCAATACCTGGCAAAAGGGGGGGAACTGGAGGATACAGTCGAAAGAGGCTGCCTGTGCAACAGTCTAGCCGCCATTGCAGGCTTTCCTCAGCATCGAAAAGATGGTTACGTAGAACCGTCGATAATCACTGCCGGGGATGGGCTGCTAGACATCGGCAAATTTATCAAACCTGGCCATCACAGCTATACAGTCCGGGATGTGCTTGACTATCTGACCGGATGAAGCGTTCATAACTCATGTTATGCTATTGCTGGCTCGCTGATGCAGGTTATGGGTTTAACCCACCCCCCGGCCCCCTCCCAAACTGGGAGAGGGAGAGGTCATGAGACCGACCCGATGGGGTAAATCGCCTGGCCGGATCTGTCTGAAACGAAACGGTTCCACGCTTTTGCTCTCATCCACCGCTATCGCTGACCTTTCCTCCTCCTGCTTCCCACTCCAATCTTTACTCTTGACCATAACCTCTCAGCAATTCGATCAGTAACCGCGTGCCATAACCCGTGCCGCCACGCACCGAGTAGGGACCCTGCTCATCCTGCCAGGAAGCGCCTGCCACGTCCAGATGTGCCCAGGGATAACCTTCAGCGAACTCCTTCAGAAAGAGGGCAGCGTTAATGGCACCACCGTAGGCACCGCCGCTGTTTTTCATGTCCGCTAC
Organism: Chloroflexota bacterium; assembly: GCA_034717495.1. Lineage (NCBI taxonomy): Bacteria > Bacillati > Chloroflexota > Chloroflexota bacterium. Next base: position 49,962 of record JAYELL010000006.1, read on the forward strand.
ATCACTATCGATCAGCTTTCGGTAGGGTTTGTAGATGGGCATCGGCCAGAGCGGCTCTCCCGCCAGCTGGCCGGCATCGCTCAGGCGGCCGCGCAGCTCGTCGTTGTCACAGAACAAACCGGCTATCTTGCGGCCCAGCGCGATCCCGATCGACCCTGTCAGCGTCGCGATATCGACAACGGCTGCCGGATCAAAACGTTGCGCGTAGCAGAGGGCATCGGCAAGAACCTGACGTCCCTCGGCGTCCGTGCTGATGATCTCCACAGTCTTTCCGTTCATGGCGGTCAACACGTCGCCGGGCTTGATGGCTCTGCCGCTGGGCATGTTCTCGGTGGCCGGGATGATCCCCACCGCGTGGATGGGCAGGTTGAGTAAGGCCGTGGCCACCAGAGCGGCCGCGGTGGCGCCGCCGCCGCCCATGTCGTTTTTCATCTTCCACATGTTCGTCTTGGGCTTGAGGCTGATGCCACCCGTATCGAAGGTGATGGCCTTGCCCACCAATACCACGGTGGTGAGGTCGCCAGCGTTCCTGCCCTTCGGAAGATGCTCCAGGACGATGAACTGTCCTTCCTGGTCGCTGCCCTGGGCGATGCCGAGGAAAGATCCCGCGCCCATCTCGGCCATTTCGGCCTCTCCCAAAACCTCCACCCGCAGACCGGCCTGCTGGCCTCGTTCGCTGACGCGCCGGGACAATTCTCCTGGCGTGAGAAAGTTACTGGGTTCGTTGGCAAGATCCCGGGCCCAATTGGTTGCTTCACCATAGACCTGCCCTATGCTGGCATTCTCTCGCAACGAGTCCAGCCTGGAGTCGTCCACTTCCACGACAGTGACCTGGCTGACGCCCAATCCCGTTTCTTCAGGTTTGTTATCGCGATCGTAGCCGTCGAAGCGGTAGAGGCCGAGGAAAGTGCCTTCCACGACTGCCTGGGCGGCCCGTCCGTAATCGAGATCGCCCTGTCCCGCGCCATGGACGATGGTACTGTAGCGGGAAACGCCAAGCTTTCGCGCCCGGCGTGCCGCGGCTGCCGCGGCCTGGCGAGCCCGGTCGAGGTCAAAAATTTCCGCCTTTCCCAGACCTGTAATCAACACCCGCGGCGCGGGCATCGCTCCCTGGCTGTAGATCAGGTGGGTTTCGCCCAGACGCCCCCTAAAGTCTTTTTCCTCAATCAGCTGTGTGATGAGTCCGTTGAGCGCCTGGTCGACCGCTTTGAGTGCGCCGCCAGGCGTCGATACGCCCTCGAACAGATTGACGACCACCAGTTCGGTGTCTTCCTCCTGGATCAGACCTTGTTTGACGTGGATTTGCATAGTGTGCCTTTCTGAAGTGGTTGGATGTGTGTGATTTCAACTGTTTCGGATCTTCCCGCGCAGCCGTGACAGCTCTTTGATGGCGTGCTGGAGAAGCTCCTTGTTCGATGGTTGATTGACCCATTGGGATGCACCCGACGGATGGGGAAGGGGGACGAGACAGGTCTCTGCCGGCAGGTGGTTGCGTGCCCACTCTGTCAGCGCAGGATCGTCAGCGGGGCGCTCAATCGTCCGTCCGACCGTCGTTGCCAATGTTACCTTGCCACCAATAAACCGGGTGATGGCCAGCCGGCCAACGGGCAGCACGACCGCGGGTTGAACCAGGGCCAGTTCCTGTTCCAACCATGGCCGGCAGAGGTGCTGCTCTGCCCGGATGGGTACACGATCGCCGCGCCCGTTGGCGTGGGGGCCGGGATAGCATTTTGTGACGGCGGTCATGTAGCTGGTGGCACGAAAGTCCTGCTCTTGCCATCCAGCCTGGGCCAGCCATTGAAAGAGTCGTTTGCCGGAAGGACCGCTGAAAGGGAGCCGTGTCTGCATTGTTTCCACCCGCCCCGGGGCCTGTCCGACGATCATCAAGCTGGCGCTGTCCGGTCCGCTGAAGATCGGAGGAGAGACCACCGAGTATCCGGCATCAAGGCATAACCGGCAGGCGTCCAAACGATCTTTCGGTGAACGCGGGCTTTCAAGCATAATGCCGCTGATTATACCATACAAGAGAGGTAAGGGCATCGTGAACCGGTTGGCAATCCGCGGTGCGGAAGCGTATAATGTCAGAATGCCGGGACAGAGGGGCGGAGGATCGGAATGTCGGAGGGTTAAAAGAAATCTCCGCCGATTCAGCCATTGGCCATTTGCATTTGCTTATTTGCACGATTTCTTAGGACACCGTGGAAAGCCAACAAGAGTCTGCAAGTCTGGTAAGAGAACAGAAAGGTTCAGAACAGCATGCAAGCCGACCCACTGCACATCGATTCCATCATCGTCGACGGACATTGCGACACCCTCGGGGCTGTAGAACAAGGCGTTCGAAGTCTGGGCGAACGATCGGAGAAGGGCCATATCGATCTGCCCCGGCTGCTCGATGGCGGCGTTACTGCCCAGATATTCGCCTGTTTTGTGCCCGTTTCCGAATATCGGCGGGGGGCAACCCGTCATGCTCTTGCCCGGGTGGATGCCTTCCTCGAAGCTCTTGAAGCCTATCCCGAGGAGCTTGTGCTCGCCACATCCTCGGCCGATATCCGCAGGGCAAAGGGGGAGGGAAAGGTAGCAGGAATCCTGGGCCTGGAGGGGGCTGAGTCCCTGGAGGGAAGCCTGGCGGTGCTGCGCTCTTTTTACAGATTGGGGGTCCGTAATCTGGGCCTGACCTGGAATCATCGCAATGCAGTGGCCGATGGAGTCATGGAAGGACCCAAGGCCGCCGGCCTTTCCGGTTTCGGTGTCCAGGTCATTGAGGAGTGCAACCGCCTGGGCATGATGATCGACGTGTCCCATCTGGCACCTGCGGGCATCAGCGATGTCCTGGAAACGAGCCAACATCCAATCGTCGCCTCCCACAGCAACGCGCGTGCCTGCTTCGATCATGTACGAAACCTGACTGATAGCCAGATCGAGGGTATTGTCGCTAATGGCGGCTTGATCGGTGTGACCTTTGTCAATGCCTTTTTGCACCACCCCATGGCAGAAGCCTCTATCGAACATGTGTTGGATCAGATCGACTACCTGGTTAGCGTTGCTGGACCGGATCATATCATGATCGGATCCGACTTCGACGGCTGTACACCGCCAAAGGATTTACCCGATGTGACCTATTATCCCAATTTGACCACCGGCATGCTGGCACGCGGCCACGATGAGATCACCATCCGCAAGATCCTCGGACTCAATTTCCTGCGGGTGTTCGAGGCGGTCACTGGTGGGTGATGTCAGCATGTCAACATGCCGCAATGTCATCGTACTGACACTACAATGATGCCTTGGTTCGGGCCGGCCGTTTCTTGTTCTTGCACGCATTCTTGCGAAGGTTTGCGACCTTTTCCCTTCCAATCCAGGAGGATCGTTGCCGGTCGTACTTGCCATCCCCGAGGGTTGTGAGGAACCTCAGCGAAGTAGTTGACATATTTGTTGTGCCCTGCGCCACATGAAACTCTTGTCCCGTCCGCCCATTGTCACCATGCAGGTATTGACAAGCGCTAGTCATTGGGTTATACTAAAAACAGAAAGGATGGTATAACCAATGGCAACTGTCAAGACGGCTATTTCTGTGCAACAGTCTCTCTTCGAACAAATCGAGGTTCTTGCCGAAGAACTGCAAATCTCTCGAAGTCGCTTGTTTGCGTTGGCAGCCGAGGCGTTCATCCAACGTCACCAAAATCAAAAACTGCTGGAAGCCATCAACGATGCTTACGATGATTTACCAGATGCGGGAGAACGTTCTCTTCGCCACCAGATGCGTCAGCAGCACAGACAATTGGTAGAGGGGCAATGGTGATCAAGCAGGGAGATGTGTACTGGGTCGATTTGGAAGAGCCATCAGGGCCAGAGCCAGGCTATCGTCATCCCCACGTTGTGGTTCAAAACAACATATTCAACCGGAGTCGGCTCAATACAGTGGTGGTGTGCGTGCTGACATCGAATCTCAAACGGGCCAAGGCGCCAGGGAATGTGTTGTTGGAGAAGGGTGAGGCGAATTTGTCCAAGCAGAGCGTGGTCAATGTTACGCAGATATTCACGGTGGACAGAGGGGACTTGGTGGAAAGGATAGGTAGGCTTTCTCGTAAGCGGGTGAGACAGATACTCGACGGCATTCTTCTGCTTATGGAGCCACGGGACATTGACGACTAAACTGAAGTCACGACGAGATCATAACTTTTGCAAGGATCGATAATGTGCTAATCTTCAACGCAGTCGAAAAACAAATGCCAAGGAGAACAAAGCATGCTACGACCCAACTTCAAGAAATGGAATCAGAGTGCCGAGGAAATGCGTCGGTTGTCGACCAATGCAGAACATCCTCGTACGCGAGA
>JAYELL010000007.1 GCA_034717495.1 Chloroflexota bacterium
GGCCGACGTGATGGGGGGCGTGGGTTGCGCCGGGTGCAAAGTAGCAGAAGAACGGTTTGCCCGCCATCAGGGAACGCTGTGCGCCAATCCAGGCGATGGTTTTCTCGGCCAAATCTTCGGTAAGGTGGTAATTGGGATCGTCAGGCAGTTCGACGGGGGTAAGGCCGTCGTACAGTTCGGGAACCCATTGATTGGTTTCACCAGCGATGAAGCCGTAGAACTTTTCAAAGCCGCTGTGTACAGGCCAATGATCAAATGGCCCCATGGGGCTGGTTTCCCAGACGGGGACTTCGTGGCACTTACCAAAATACGCCGTGCTGTAGCCGTTCATCCGTAATGTTTCAGCGAGGGGGGCGACGCTGTTGGGGCGCAGGGAGTTGTTGCCCGGCGCGGAGGTGGCGATTTCGGTGATGCCGCCCATGCCGACGGTGTGGTGATTGCGGCCTGTGAGCAGCGCGGCGCGGGTCGGGGCGCAGAGGGAGGTGGTGTGGAAACGGTTGTATTTCAGCCCCGTGGTCGCCAATTTTTCGGCGGCAGGGGTGTTGATCGGGCCGCCAAACGCACTGGATGCGCCAAAACCAACATCGTCCAGCAAAACAACGAGGACGTTGGGCGCACCTTCTGGCGGCCGTATGGGGGTGATGGGTGGGAACTTTGTTTCGGGGTCTTTGGCATCAAAGGTGATCAACTCGGTGTTGGGTTGGTCGGGAATGGGTAAGGTGTCTCTGGATCGTTGGCTTGACATGCTTTGTTGTCTCCTTGGTTAATTGATCAATTGTGTTTCAGAATCCATACGGACGCGATTCTTCAACACGATGAAAACGCCTATCATATATTTTACCATGCCCCGAGTGCGCACAACAGGGCCAAAATGATGCAAAAATGATGTAGTTTCTGGAGTTGACCTTACACCGAAGCAGGAAGAATGCCCAACGCAATGGCCTTTTCCACCGCCTGCCAGCGTCCGCTGACCTGTAGTTTCTGGTAGATGTTGCTGGCGTGCCGTCTCACCGTTGCCGGCGAGATGAACAGCTCCGCTGCGATTTCTTTGTCCCGATAGCGCCGGGCCAGCAGCGCCAACACCTCAAGTTCCCGATCCGTCAAAGGTTCGGGCAGACGCGGCTGGCCGGAGACAGGCAAATCTGGTGGGGACAGAGGAAAGGCCGCCACGATCTGTGCGATGAAATCCTGAACCACGCCTTTTTGCCCCAGTTCGTTCAAAAGACTGGCCATCACCGGTTCCAGTTCCAGGAATGGGCGAATCCAAGCGTCTGGTTCGGCCAGGGTTACGGCGCGTTCCAAAACAATCAGAGCTTGCCCTGTTCGCCCCTGCTTTTCGTAAACCAACGCCTGTAACGACAGCAGTTCAATCATCTGTCTGGTGTTGTAAGTGGCTTCAGCTGCCAGCAGATAGTCATCGAGCTTGTTCGCTGCTTCTCGCAAGCTGCCGGGCGTCCCCTGGGCAATGAGCACCCGGCACTGTGTGATGTGGGGAATCTCCAACCAGTAAAACATGATGCCGGCGTCGGTCGTCAGGTCATCTGTCTGCGCCCAACGCACCGCCGATTTTTGATCACCTTGCAAGAGGGCGAGACGGGCCTGGCACGAACGAGCAATGGCGACATAAGCGGGATCGTTGGTATCCTGGGCAGATTCAAGCAATAGCGCCATCGTCGCCGTGGCTTTGTCTGGCTGTCCGAGAGCCTGATAGGTGAGCGTCAATCCAGCCAGGCTGTCAACCGCGGCTCTTGTGTGCAGGAAGTATCGTCCATTCAGCGCGGATTCGAAGTAATGAAGCGCTTTCTCCAGGTCGTTCCGGAAATAATGGATGTACCCGTGCATATATGACGTCCATGTTTTGACATAGGTGTTGTCACTTTCTGCCGCCGCATTTCTCGCTTGCTGCGTCACCCGCTCCGCCAAGAGTAACTCACCCGAAAGAAAATGGACATGAATGAGCGCCCCTAACAAGCGGGTCATGCGCACGGCTTGCGGCGTTTGCTCGTAGTAGAGCGAATTTGTCAATGTCTGGACGACCATCTCCTTTTGTCCGCTCATCTGGCTTGCCACCGCCCAAAAGACCTCCGCCTCTCCCCGGCCCTGATGATACGATCTGGGAATCAATGCCAGGGCGCGCTGAAAAAGGTCCAGGCTTTGCGCTGTCTGACCTTGCCAGAACCAATGATGCCCCCAGAAAAACGCCACTTCGCCCCATGAACCTTTGTCTGTTTCATCATCGCTCAAGAGCAATTCAATAGATTCGAGGAGTGGGGGAATCGCCCGAAGCTTGAACGAAAAAAACGACACCCAGGCCTGGGCCAGTAGAAGTCCCGGTCGCTGCTGCTTGATCTCATCTGGCAATCTGGCTAGCCACTTTTCGAGAACATACCATTGGTCGGCGTTCAGTATGTCGCGTCTGTTTTGTTCGATGAGTTCAGCGGCGACGACCGCGTCCCCGGCAGCCAGGGCGTGGTGAATCGCTTCGTCGATCAGGTCGTTTTGGGCAAACCAGGCGCTGGCGCTGCGATGGAGTTGGGCAATGCCATCCGCATCAAGGCTCTTGTCCAACCGAGCCTTCAACAAATACTGAAACAGGTGATGGTAGCGATACCACTGGCGCTGATCGTCCAGCGAGATGACAAACAAGTCAGCCTGCATCAGCCAGTTCAGGAAGTCCTGTCCGCCGATGTGTTGCGATCCCGGCTCGGCGTCACACATAGCCTCGCACAGCGGTGCGCAGAAGCGATCCAGGATAGAAGTTCTCAGCAGGCGTTTCTGGATTGCCTGTGGTTGGTTCTCGAAAACTTCCTGAAACAGGTATTCGGTGGCCAGGCGCTCTCCCGGCAATTTAATCGAAAGTTGATCAAGGTCTTCTGGCCCGTGCAAGGAGAGCATGCTCAACCGTAGCCCCGTCACCCAGCCCTCGGTCTTCTCCTGCAACAATGCAGCCGTTGCCTGATCGACGGGCGCGCCCATCGTTGTTTGCACGAAAGCGGACGTTTCGGCCTTCGTGAAACGCAGATCCTGTACCCGGACTTCAACCATCTGGCCGCGAGCACGCAGCCGCCTCAGATTAAGAGGTGGGTTCAAGCGCGAGATCAGCACCAGGTGCAGTGTCCGGGGCGGATGGCGCAGCAACTCATCCATCAAATCCTGCACTGCCAGGTCATGAATCAGGTGGTAATCGTCCAGCGCCAAAATGAAGGGCTGCTCGATGTGGTCCAACTCGTTGATAAGTGTGCCGGTCAGGACTGGTAGCGGAGGCAATTCGGGCGATTGCAGAAGGGCTGAAGTTTCCCGCCCAGCATCAGGGAAAACACTTTGCACAGCGGCGATGAAGTAATTCAGGTAGACAACCAGATCGCTGTCATTCTCGTCCAGTGATAACCAGGCGCCGGGCCGCTCACATGTCTCCAGCCACTCGGCCACCAGGGTGCTCTTACCGTAGCCCGCCGGCGCTGCCACCACCGTCAGTTTTCGCTCCAACCCTTTATTCATCTTCCCCACCAGCCGCGGTCGCTCGACCAGGTCACTGACGACCCGAGGGCGATTGAGTTTCGTGTAGATGAGGGTGGTTGGTTCCATCGAAATCCTGCTAAACGAGGCTCGATGGCATTATAGCATAGATCGCGCCAACACCGAAGGCATGTTTTACAGCAATTCCAAATATGAGTGGAGTCGAGGCTTTAGCCAGGTCACTGTGGGGAAGAAAAGCCTGGCAAACCGCCCAAAGGCTCGACTCCGGCGTTGAGTTTTGTCATATTTGGAATCGCTGTGTGTTTTGTGTGCCGTTTTGCCTCTCCCATCCTCCCCCGTTTCGGCTGACGCCTTGCAGGGGAAGGAACCGCACTCCCTACAAGCTGTCGTATCCGTCGAAATCCTGCCCCGCCTCGATGTTGGGATATTGGGCAAAGCTCTTTTCCAGGGTGATGACGCGTTGAATGACGGGGCCGTACATCCACATCATATCCATGCGCTTGCTGGTCAGATTGATCTGTTCGGCGGGGTCGTCAATCAGGTCAAAAGCCAACGGGAATTGGGGCTTGATGATGGGGCCGTCGAAGGTTTCCGCGTAGCGGAACACGATCTTGATATTTTTCCATTTGCCCGACATCACTTCGCCATCGGAGCCGTAAAAAATGAGGCTGTCACGGCCGCCTTTTTCTGAATCGCCAAGCAGTAGCGCGGATGAGTCCAAACCGTCAATGGGGCGGTCAGTGGGGACGCGATCCGCTTCGCTAATCATGGCTGCCAGTGTGGGCATCCAATCGTATGTCGCCAACATTTCGTTGGTGACGACGCCGGCGGGGACTTGCCCCGGCCAACGCACAATGGCCGGCACACGCATACCGCCTTCAAAACCAGAGGCAAACACGCCGCGCCACGGCCCGTTGGAGCCGGCAATGCCGGCGGCCTCGCCAGACGCATTGTCGCTGCTCCAAATGACGATACTGTTGTCGGCAATTCCCGCGTCATCAAGTGCGTCTAGAATTTGCCCGGCGCGATAATCGACTTCGGCCAAGATGTCTGAGTAGAGCCCGCCACCCGATTTGCCTTTGAAGTCGGGGTGATGGCGGTAGGGTGGATGGACGTGGGTAAAGCCGATATAGGCGTAGAAGGGTTGATCGTTGTCGGCGTGGCGTTGGATGAAATCAATCGTGCGCTGCGTGATCTTTTCTTCGATGAGGGCGCGGGATTCCAGATTATACTCTTCCACCGGCTGTGATGGCGACCCTTTGACCCCTTCCCAGATTTGCGGGATGGGGTAGCCGGTTTCATGGAACATGGGGTAGGAAGTGTAACCGGCCTCGTCGGTAGTATTCTTGATGCCGTACCATTCATCGAAGCCCTGGTTTGTGGGTAAACGCCCTTCTACATCGCCCAGATGCCATTTGCCAAAGAGCGCGGTGGCGTAACCGGCATCCGATAGCAGCTCCGCCATCGTGTATTCCCACGGCGACAGTCCATAATCCCCCTGGCCCGGCAGCGGAACGAACGTCGTGCCGCTGCGCTTGGGCAGCCGGCCGGTCATGATCGCCGAGCGCGTGGGCGTGCACTGCGCTTCGACATTGTAATTTTGGAAACGGATACCTTCGTCCGCCAGTTGGTCCAGCCGGGGCGTGGGCGCCATGCCCCCGTAGCAACCTAAATCGCCCCAGCCGATATTATCAACCAGCAAAAAGATGACGTTCGGTTTTTTCTGTGTTGTCATAATTTGATTTCCTTTGTGACTATACAGGTCACCCCACTTTATCCGCAGATGTCACTTCGTTTACGACAGATTATTCAGATCAAAACCAAAAAATCTGTGGATGGTTTAGGATTCAGAGGGCGCAGTCTCTCCGAGCCTCTCGTAGATCTTCACCATGATTGCTTTCGTTGCCATCATGGCGATAATGAGAGCCAGGACATCGATGAAGTGACCTAGTTCAACGTGATCTCCGAAGACGATGTTGACGACTTCGAGGATGATGAGCTTGGACGTGAATAGAATCAGGAATTTCGTGGCGATTCCAATGAATTTGAAGAATTGCCCCCCTTTTTTATCGAAGAAATCGCCGACACGGTGTTCCAGGCGAATAACGATGTCGAGGAGCGCTTTGAGGAGCACCGCAGTCAGGATCGAGATCCAGAACGAATCGATGACGATGGCGTCAACGAACTCCACGAAGAGGTTCAGAACGACGATGTAGACAAGCACGTCGGACGTCCATGACATATAGCGATGTTGCTTCTCTGTGATCGTTATCTGCATTGTATTATCTGTATTCATGATGTCTTCCAATATGAATCCGTGAATTCTGCGCCCTGACTTCGGTCTGAGGCGAAGCTTTGCTTATGTGGACATCATTATCGTACCGCAACAGGGTCAGCCACACAAGCCTCAAACAGCACGGTAAGGAACCGCCAACAAATAACTTTTGCAAAAATGAGGGGTTCCCCTCAAGCAAGCGCGGTATTCCCGCTCAAAATGCACAAGTTGATCACTGCGCTTGCCTAAATTCGCCATTGTCAATCCTGCCGGGTGTCAAAGCGACCCACACCCAGCAGGATATCAAGCGGCACTATGGGATTCTGCTCTTTCAAGAAGTGTCCCGAAGTCCAGTATCAGTCGCGTGTTTCGCCAGACCTGAGTTCTCCGAGAATATGCAAACGGCCGGCTAACTACTTCTAAACCGCATCAGCTTCGATCGCAGCCTCGTCCTCGGGTGTCAACTCCTGATCCTGGATGCCTAAATCGTCCATTGCGTTCTCAAATTCTGCTTCGGTCAGTTCCTCGGGCGGCTTGCCGCTGTGCTGCTCGATCTGTTGGGCCTGCTGTTGGGACACCTTGTATGACGTGTATGACCCGCCAATCATCATCACTGCCGCGCCACCAACCAGGAGACGTCTTCGTCTGGTGCGACGTCTGACTCTGCGGACAGTTCTCCGTCGCGACGCTCGGCTTGGTGCCGGTCCGGGCTTGGGTCCGGGCTTGGGTCCAGGTTTCGGTCCAGGTCCTCTTCTTGGCATAATAAACCTCCATGTGTTCCTGTTTGTAGTGCCCTCCCGCCGACAATTGGCGGGATGACTCGTCGTTACTTACTCGATCAACTTTCCCACGCGCTAACCAGCACTAACAGCTACTATACTTCACTGATGCAAGCATCAAATTGGGCGGTCAATGCCTCCGGGTTGATACTGTCCGGCGCGCCGATGGCGACGATCCGCGTACGTGGCGTTGTCTCACCCCATGCTTCGCCCAGAGTCACATCGGCCCGGCGGCCAACCACTTGCAGCACGGCGCGCCGCTCCGGGCTTTCGGCGGTGTAGACCACACCCTTACATCGATAGATATTCCCGGGCAATGTTTTTTTGATCATCTCATTGAGCGCATCCAGCGATAAGGGCCGGTCGGTTTGATAACTCCAGGTGCTGAAGCTTTGGCCGTGGTCTGTGTGATCGTGATGATGGGCGTGATGGTCGTGATCTATTTCCACCAATTGCTGCGGGTCAAAACGGCCGACGGCCAGCAGAATCTCCAGAGGGACATCGCACTGAACAGTCTCTATAATGCGCACGCGCTTCATCCGGCTGTTGATCCAGTCCTTCACCCTCTGCAGTTGCTCCTCATCCACCAGATCAATTTTGTTCAGCACCACCATATCAGAGAAGCCAATCTGACGTAGTTTTAGGACTGCAACGTAAGGATACTCCGGATAGGCGAAAACCTGGTCGGCATCAACAATGGAGATAATACTATCCAGGCGGATGCGATCCCGGAATGTGGGAATGGCAAAGGTCAGGGCAATGCCGGAGGGGTCGGCCACGCCGCTGGCTTCCAGCAGGATATATTCAGGGTTTTCAGGACGATTGATGACCATTTCTATGGTTTCGATCAAGTCATCACGGATATTGCAACAAACGCAGCCGTTGGCCAGACTGATGGCGTTATCTTCTACCCCCACGATCAATTCGGTGTCAATGTTGATCGAGCCGAAATCGTTGACCAGTACGGCCACGCGCAGACCGTGGCTGCCATTCAGAATTCGATTGAGCAAGGTTGTTTTGCCTGAACCCAAAAAACCGGTCAGGATCGTGACTGGAGTAGCCTGTTTGTCAGTATCAAATACTTCCATATCTTCTCTCTTTTGTGACTGTACAGGTGTTTCCCTAAGCCCACCGATTGAAATCGGGGTTAAAGGCGACGACCGTGCCGGTCGTTAGGCCGCCTGTCCCCCTGCGGGGACATCTCGTTTGTGAAGAAATAAGTTTGGTCGGCGCAGGCCGACCGGCGGTCAAAGGTCCATAGTCCTGACTTTAGTCGGCGGATTAAATGTACGGGTTGACTTCTGCCCGAAACTGGCTTGGGTTATATCAAAGGGGGTGTTTTGCAGGCTTAGCCTTAGCCCGCAAAACACCCTCACATAATCCCTCCGTGTGTCTACTCGTCCTTCTTGGCAGGCCCTCTTGCAGCAGCCATCGCTTCAAGATCGATTACCATCGGGTCCGGAAGCTTAACGAGCGGATCGCGATAGACATCCTCCGGTATATATTTCTTCGGGTCGATCTCTATATCGCGGGTATACTGCTCCTGTTGTTCCGCGCGCGAGCTTCTGGGCTGCGGAACTTCAAACTCCTTGGGCAGCGGCCCGTCGCCAACAAGCAGGTCGAAGGGCGGCGGATTCTGTCCGGTTGATTCGGGGATAGCTGCTTTCCGAGACCAGATTGCATCCTTGGTCACGTTGACAACCACACCATCAGGGGCGCCCCACAGGAACAGACCTTTCCAGTGCGCCCGGATTCCGGCAATTGCCTCGGCGACCAGGTCCTCTTCATAAGGGAAGTGAGTGACCATACCCGCCCGGGGTTGGATCTCATTGATCATGTAACCTGTGGCGTAATGGGGGGTATGATGGGTGTCGATGGTGTAATTGTAAAGCCAGTCGGGGAGACCGTACTTCATTTCGATCAATTTCCCGGTGTCCAGCTCGAGTTCGGTCACAAACACATCTACGCCCTTGGAATACTTGACGGTCAATTCGTCAGGGCGACCGTCGCCTGTCCACACAAAGCTCAGGCCGTTCCAATCCAGCCGGTAGCCGGTAGCCCCATCCTTGGCGTGTGATCGTCGCCAGTGCCGCACGGTAACGCCATCCTCGTCGTAGCAAATGCCATTCTCGTCCTTCCAATCGAATTCGTTGACCTCGACTTCATAACCATCGCCGATGGGGAACACGTCGAAGGCCTCCAGATGCCATTTGAGCATCTGTTTCATGCCGTCAACCATCGCCTGGGTGCCAAGCTCAGGGGTGCGGCCTGAGGGGCCATGCACGCGCAGCGGCAACCAACCGGCAGACCAGGCGCGGAAAGGCAGCAGGTAAGAGAGGTCATGGTAATGATCGACATGGAGATGGGTGATGAAAATATCGTTGATGGTGGCGACATGATGCTGCAAACCAATGATATTGCGCATACAGCCGGGACCAAAATCGAAGAAGAACTTCTTGCCATTTCCCAACTCCACCATGATCGAGGTGCCGGCCTGATTAAGGCGCGGCGGGAAGGGCGTGCTGCCCACGAACGTGATCCGCATCTCGTCCGCGCCGAGTTCTTCGGACATGGGGAAGAAGTTGTTGCGGCTTTTCATGCCTGGCGTCGGCCTGTAGTAATCCGGCAGGGTAATGCCCGTGCCAGGACCGCCGCCATAAGGGTTTTTGAGCGGGTTAGTCATCATTTTCCTCCGTGCTGTGGATTGGTTGAGTTTCGAAGCTAAGCAAAGAATATCCCATACCATACAGGTTATTGAGAACGCCCATCAGCGCGGCTTGATCGATAGCCTGTCCAGACAACGTAGTTACCGGCTGGTCGGGCTCGCCACTGACCAAAATAGACAAGCAGTCCAGGTAGTCAGCCATATCTTGACTCACCGGCCCCTGAACTTGTATCACATAGGCACTTGGCCCATCGCGGGTTAGGGGTGTCGGGTAGTCCATCCAATGACCTTTCTGTGCGGTAGAAAAGAGTCTCTCTGCTGAAGATTCAGCATACCGCATTCGCACAGAAAGTGCATCGCACCAAAGGTGGTAAAAAGGTGGGATTTTTGGAAGAAGACGGTTTTTTTTGGTGCCCAACTCCACGGCGGAAGGACACCGTTGTGTCACTGCGAGGAGATCGAGCGACAGGTCATGCTGGCAGGCGATTCATGAGCTGGTGAGCGAGATCGACGTGGCAGTCTCAAACACACTTGAGGAAACCGGGTACTGAAGGGAGTCTGAGAATGCCACGCCGGTCCAAACTCCGGCTACCTCACACCTCTCGGTGGCCTTACCTAGCTCTCGCACCGCTTGCTAGCGTCACGGTACGCCTGCTGGCGTGCTAGGCCGGACCGCTTGCTAGCGTGCTTAGAAACTTGCCACGCCCAGGACTAGCAATCATCACGGGCGATGTCGCTGGACTCCTGCCGTCGCGGGAGTGACGGATGCGTGAGTTTGTTGTACCGGCGTATCCCGTGACCGTCGTGAGATGGATCACTAGCAATGACAGGTGAGGGGTGTTTTTTCAGGCCAGAGTCAGGCGGGGGAGAGAATCCCCATCTCTCTGGCCTTGTGCACCGCCTGGCGGCGATTGGCCACGCCCAGCTTGCTGTAGATGTGGGTGGCGTGCCGTTTGACTGTGTGCATGGAGATGAACAGTTCACTGGCAATTTCCTGGTTCGTGTACCCGGCTGCTATCAGGTGCAAGACCTCCTCCTCCCGCAGGGTCAACAACGCCAATCGTTCCACTTCAGACGAAGTCTGCGTTGGCCCAAGCGCTGTCTTGGTCCCCACCGCCGCATGAACATCGAACGCCGCTGTCAACTGGCGGAGATAGCCGGAGAGGGCGTCCTGCCGCTCTATCTGTTTGAGCAGCGGCAGCAGTGAGGGGCCGGTGTCAACAAAAGATCGGATGAAGCCACCTGGTCGGGCCAAAACGACTGCCCGTTGCAGCGTGACAAGCGCCTCGTCCTTCCGTTCCAGCCCGTCATGCACCAGAGCCAGGTGAGCGAGGATCTGGATAACTCGTTGCAAGCAGTGACGCGCTTCGGCCATTGCCAGTCCTTGCTCCAGATCGTGTTGCAACGCCTGCAGGTCGTCGTCATTTCCGTAGGCCGTGAGGATGCGAGCACGCGACAGACTCGGTATCTCGAAGAGGAGAGGAGGTTCGGGCGCCCCCTTGGGGCTGAAGCCGCGAGCCCAGTGCAAGGCGCGTTCCACTTCTCCTTGCAAAGCCCATTGCTGCGCCTGGAACGCCTCCAACTGGGGCAGAAGGTCTGTGCTTTGCAGCCGCATGGTCTCTGCCTGAAGCGCAACGACGATCTCTTGCGAGCGTTCCAGTTCACCGCCGAGCTGGTGGATGCGGGCCAGTCCCAGCAGGCAACTGGATGCCGCCATGAAGTTGGTGCTGTGCTGGATTTCGACCACCCTGCTAAAGTATTCCCTGGCCACTTCCAGTTCATCCAGTTCGTAGTGCAGGAACCCAGAGACATAGTTGGCCGCGCCGATCACATTCGGATGTTGGGTCTGGGCGGCAAAAACTCTGAACTGATGCGTCGTTTGGCGCATCTCTTGCAACTTACCCGTTATCAGTTGCAGAAAAGACAGGCCCAGAAACGCCTGCGCCTTGGCCGGACCGAGACCGCTGGGATCGTGAATGACCTCGTTGTAGCGCTGCACCGCCACGTCCTCTTCACCAAGCGCTTGCAGGGCTATGCCGAAAAAGGCCAAGGCCAGGCCGCGTGCATCCTGCTCATTCTCTGGCAGCCATGCCAATGCCCGTTCAGCCGCTTCCAGGCTGCGGCGATCGTCGCCAATTAAGTAGTAAGTGGCGCTGCGGAAAGTTTGTATGCGCTCCCGAAAATCCTGATGCTGTTCGTGTGGCAAGTTGTAATGGCCTCGATCAAGCCCCGCTTCAGCTTGATCGAGCAGGGCCTCCAATGCTGTGATCCGATACTGACGATAAAGCTGCCATGCCTTGAAGATCAACAGATGTGGGCGTTGCCAGATCACTTCCTCGGGCAATAGCGACAGCCACTGTTCCAGGGTATGACGCGCCAGACGGTTCAGCAGATTGTCACTGTTCTGTTCAAGCGTATCGGCTGCCAAAGAGAGGTCGTCTGCTGCCAGAGCATGTCTCAGCGCCTCCTCGATGTAACCATGTTGGGCGAACCAACGGCTGGCGCGGCGATGCAGATCGTCCGTATCGACCGCGTCGGCATCAGCAGACAACCTAATCCGCAACATGTCCTGGAAGAGATTGTGGTATCTGTACCAATCCTTCGTTTCATCCAGCGGCGTCAGGAACAGATTGGCGCGCTCCAACTCCTCCAACCTTTTTGCTGAACTCCCGGCAGGTTGCTGTGTCACGACATCGCACAAATCAGCACAGAAACGATCCAGAATGGCCGTGCGCAACAGAAACTCGCGCATCTCATCAGGTTGGTGCATCAGGACTTCGCTGACAAGATACTCCGTGACAAAGCGACTGTCCTGGTAGCTGGTCAGCAGAGCGGCGGGGTCATCCTCACCTTGTATCGACAGGGCAGCCAGGCGCAAGCCGGCGATCCAGCCCTCAGCGCGGCGGTTGAGGGCGATGGCCATTTGATGGTCCACGCGATTCCCCACAACCATCTGCAAGAAAAGCTCCGCTTCGTCACCGCCAAAGCGCAAATCCTGCGCGCGGATTTCCGTCATTTGTTGGCGGACGCGCAGCCGCGGCAAGGGCAGAAGGGGATCGGCGCGCGCGATGATAACGAGATGCAGTTGAGCGGGTTGGCTCGTAACGAGTCGGTCTACGAGATGAAGGATGGCGTCATCGAGGATGTGATGATAGTCGTCCAGCACCAGAACCAGGGGGCCGGGCAGGTCGGCGATGTCGTTGATGAGCGTGGCTACCAGGAGGTTAGAGGCTGGCAGTGAAGAGCCATTCATCAACGCTTGCGTCGATTGCAGGGCGTTTTCATAGATGTCCTGGATAGCGTGGAGCAGATAGCAAACAAAAACGACAAAATCGCTGTCGTGTTCGTCCAGAGAGAGCCAGGCCGTAGGACGATCAACCCTGTCCAACCACGACGACACCAGCGTTGTTTTGCCGAACCCTGCCGGCGCCGCCACCAACGTCAGTTTTCGTTCCAACCCGCTGTTAAGTTTCTCAACCAGCCGCGGCCGCTCGACCAGGTCGCTGACGACGCGGGGACGATTGAGTTTCGTGCGAATGAAGGTGGTTGCTTCCATCGAAATCCTGTTGAACAAGGTCCGATGGCATTATAGCATGAATCTCGCCAGAATGAGGAGACGCGGCGACATGGGGACGCGGGGACGCGGGGACGCGGGGACGCGGGGACGCGGGGACGCGGCGACGCGGCGACATGGGGACGCGGGGACGCGGGGACATGGGGACGCGGAGACACGGAGACACGGAGACGCGGCGATACGGGGACACGGAGACACGGGGACACGGAGACGCGGCGATACGGCGATGCGGAGACTCTGACACTCCGAAAAGCAACACCTGCGTCATTCATATCGGGGTCTTCCGAGTCAAGGTCGGGTTTAGATTATCAGGACGAGCGATGCCAGCGCCAGGACCAGAATGACAGCGAACATGGCGACAATTGGCCACTCGTCCTTCTCGGCGTAGTAACCGGGGCTGACGATGACGGTGTAGAACAACATGCCGATAGCGACCAGATAAAGCCACTGGCTCCAACTTTGGCCGGTGAGCAGGCCGACGCCTCCGGCTACCAGGGCAATGGCCGTGACAAACTCGGCGGCGATGTGAAAACGGATGTGCAAGGGCTCGGTCTCCAGTTCCGGCACTTGTTTGGTCAAGAGCAAAAAGCTCCACATGCCAATCATGCTGATGCCGACGATTAGGGCGAAAACTGCGGAGAAGATCATATGATCAACTCCAATAGAATTTTAGCTGATAATCGATCATGTTACTGGGTCCTTGATAATTGGGCTTCAAGCTCCGAGTTGAGAAAATCATGTACCTTCTCTACAAAGAGAGCGGATTCCTCGATGAAGGGAAAATGCCCGCTCTGCTCAAAAATGACCAGACTCGCATCTGTTATCCCTTGCCGTAGCTCTTGCGAACAAGGAACGGGCGCTTCCGGGTCATATCTGCCGACCAGAATCAGGGCCGGGGCTTGCACTTCTGCGAGTCTGTCGGCATAGGTGAGCCTCTTGAACATATTCTTCGACCAGATCATGCGGATGGGGATGCCTTTCTTCTCATCGTCTGCGTCGATTTCGAGCGGTGTGAAGAACGACTTGTCATGGTAGCAGGCGCGCTCCATAAGATTTTGCAGCCTCTTGTGCGAGGCCAGATCCCCTTTGCCAACGGTGATCCGAATGCCCCAGAAGATGATGCGCCAATAATCCGGCTCAAAGATGGAAAAGGCGCTCCCCGGCAATCCCCAACGAGCGACGGCGGGAAAACCGGACATGCTGCCGATCAGGACAAGCCGGCGCGTGCGCTCAGGACGCTCGATGGCGTAAGCCAGGGCAGCAAGCCCCCCCATGCTGTGTCCGACCACATCTACCGGCACTTGAATTCCCAGGTGATCGAGCGCCTCATCGGCCGAGTGGATCATTTCGTTCATATTTCCGGCCGGTTCTCTGGTCGAACGATAGGCGCCGGGAACGTCGAACGTGATGACCTTTCGATTCATGCTGCAGAGGATATCGCCGAGAGGTCCCTGGATCATCGGTTCTGTGGTATGAGCATGGGGATACGGGAAAAGTAGCACTGGCTCGCCGCAGCCGGTAGAGTAGACGGCAAGGCCATCGTTCACTGAAATCGGCTCAACAAACGGGCGATCTCCGCCATATTCAGTCTCTTCGAAGTGCCGGATATATCGTGGTTTGCGATGCAGTTTCAGGATGAGGATGAGCAACGAAAGGGTTCCAAAAACAAGTGGCCCAACACGGCAAACTATCCTTTTCACACGCATCATTCTCTCTCGTGCGGCTATCGATGCTCAGAGAAACGATTGTATCCGTCAAGAATGGATTCCGCCCATATTTCAGCGCGTTCGATCTCGCCATCGTAGAGCGGGCCTTCACGATCGACCACCAGGAATGTCTCAGGTGGGAGAATCGGCTTGCCGCCCATTTTGCGCATTTTGCGGTTCAACTTCTTTGCGGCGGTGAATTTGTTGAGGAACCACCCCATTTTGTACGAAGTGTCGAAAGCGGCAACTGGAACATCCTTGAGAATGCGTTTTGGCAACGAGTCAAAAACAGGTCGCACAGCTTCGGGCAGGTTCATCTTGTGGGTTGGTGTGCCCATGACGACGAGTTCAGCGCCTTCCAAGTCAGCATTCGTGAGTTGATCGGCGCCGATCACGCGTACAGAGCCATTTGCCTGCATGGTTTCGGCAATCGTCTCAGCGACCAGTTTTGTATGCCCAAACCTGGAAAAGTAGATAACGATTGTGTTCATTGGTAGATTCCTCCTCATTTTCATCAAGGGTTTTTCAGGTCGAGCATCCCCCACTGGTCTGGGGAAAAATGCAGTTCTGTTGGCAAACCGCCGGGATATGGCTGGATGGTGTCGTCGTCGAGGGCAGAAGGCCAAAAGGCCCGCTCATTGGGAGTTGAAGATCGAAAAACGCTCACTGCGATGCGCGGCGATTCGTCCGTCACCTCAATCTGATATTCCAGTTCATTGGGCGCGCCCACTCGGGAATTGGCCGCCAGCCAATGGTTTTCCTGGAGATAGGCGGAGTGTCCAGCTTGGGCGACAGCTCCGTTGCCAGTGTTACGACATTGCCAGTCGAAATCTTGTGTCTGCTGCCAACTATCTGCTCCTTGTTGATAAATGGCCGTACCGAGGGCGGCGGATGTGTGGAGAATCATAATTTGGCCATTATCTTCGATGTAGACATTAGCGCCAATCATCTCCGGTGTGTTGGACCGCACGCCTAGGTACAGATAATCATCCGCGTACATCAAGAGCAACTCACTACCATCTGAAAAAGTTTCGACCAGGGCTTTATCCCACTCTCCGGGCGATAGCGTGCCATCTATGGTCGGAGGAGTCCCTGAAGGTATAACAATTGAATTTGAGTCCACTCTCGGTCGCACAAAGTCACCTTCGGGCGAGTGAGATGTGAATGACACGACGACTCCATCCTCATCCTCCTGGAAACTGATAGATACGGCGGGATTAAGGCGGATGGCCCAGCGGCCATCTTCATCAGGCGGGAAAAGTTCCAACACGACGGCCACTTCCGGCATTTTGAGGCCCAGGTGATCGTTGTGGATAAGCACTTCCACCGGATCGCTACCTTCCTCTTCCGGTCGGGTGTAAGAACCCAGATATTTCTGCACGGATGCTTCGTCCAACGGTTCTTCATCAGGCACTTCACCTCGGGGGATCTCGAAGACCTGACCGGCTTGATGCCAGTTGAGCGCCACGACTTCGCCCACTTCGTTCTGGACGAAAGAAACAGCTATGCTGGGATCGATGGTCAGACGCCAAAAACCCTCATCGTCCGGCTCCTGTAGCGCCACCACGATCTGTTCCGGGAGATTGACGGCCAGTTTGCCATTTTGCACCAGCACTTCGAACTCCTTGTTCATCAACGGGCCGGAGAGGAGGGTGGTGTAGACACCCAGGTAGGGTTTCAGTTCCTCCGGGATTGCCACAACTTCCTGGTCGGGATGAATCAACAGACGGTCGAGTTCAGCTTCCAGGCCGATACCGGAACCCTGCCCCCGAGATTGGGTGAAGTAAAACACCATCAGGTCTTGCTCCGGCCACGCCCAGGCCCAGGTCCCGTCCGAGCCGCTGTGCCCGAACAGCATCATTTCGCCCCCACCCTCTGGCGCATCCTCCGGTACGTAGACGATCCACTTCTGACCGTAATCCAAGCGCAGCCCTGGGAACCCACCCGGTAAGTTACTTTCGACCACAGGCGTCAAAGCCCGTTCGACAGCTTCGGGCGAGAGCAACCGCTGGTCGTTCAGTTGACCACCATCCATCCACAACGCCAGAAAGCGGGCATAGTCCAGAATCGTGCTGTACACACTCTGGGAACCCATCGTGAAGGGGTAGATAAGCTCATCTTCCTGGCCCCAGTAGCGGCTCCAATCCCCGGTCGAGCCATAGTAACCACTGACAATGCGACTAACACGAGGATCACCCTCTTCAATTATGCTGATCGTGTCAGCCATCGCCAACGGATCAAAGATGCGCTCTTGCCAGAACTCGCCCAAAGTCATACCCGATATCTCTTCGACCAGCGCCCCCAACACATCAGAGCCGGTGTCGCTATAGTGGAAACCCGATCCCGGCTCGCTTTCCGGGCCTTTCTCTCCAGCATCGTCGGCCAACGCCCGCAGACTATCGATTTCGCCCAGCCCTGTCATAACGATGCTGAGCGGCAGGCCGCCTCGATGACTCAGCAACTGGTCCACCGTGATCTCGCCCGATTGCTCGTTGTCGAATGAGGGCAGGTAGTCGGCCACCCGGTCGGCCAGCGCCAGCTTACCCTCATCCACGAGCATCTGAATCGCCATGCCTGTGATCGGTTTGGTCATGGAGCGAATGTTGTAGAGGCTGTTGGTCTCCAGCGTCAGGCCATCATCTTTGTCTTTCCATCCAAACGCTTCATGCAAAACGACCTGACGGTTTTTGATCACGGCCAGTTCTGCGCCCACAACCTTCTCGTTTTCCACATACCCACTGACTATCTCGACCAGTTCCGCCAGTGCTGCCGGGTCCATATCCTGACTTTCAGGCGAGGCGGGCGTGTTCGTTGGCGCTGGCGTGCTTGTAGGCGCGGGCGGCGCTTCGGTGGGAGTAGGGATTGCTGTTGGTTGTGAGCCGCAGGCAGACAAAAAGACCAGCGCGAGAAAAATGGTCAGGGTGACTATCGCTTTAGGCTGCATGGATTCTTCCTCCTGCATGATCGGTCCTTCGCCGAGATTGGAACCAATTTTTCATGGGGCAGCAAAGAATCCGAGCAGAAGCACAGCATCGGCTACGGCATGCAGAAGCACGGCTCCCCAAAGACTTTCTGTTTTCAGGATGATGTAGGCAGTGGCCAGGCCGAGATAGAGAATACCGCCCAGCAACTGAATCCGCTCGGCCCCGCTGGCGTAGGTCATGCCGAAGTGCATTATCGTGAACAGGAGTGCTGTGAGGAGGATGGCGGTCCCCCCTCCCAGTAATCTCTTGTATTCACGTAGGAAAATGCCCCGGAACCACAGCTCTTCCATGAAGCCATTGAGCAGCGAATAGACCAGGATGGCGGGTGCTGCGGCCAGGACGATTTCCCAGCCCAGGCTCAATCCGCCCATCGCCACAAACATGACCACGACCGGAATGCTGAACCCCAGCGCCAGGACTAATCCCAACCGACTGTTGCCGCGCCTGATGTAGAGGTCGCCCAGCTTCCAGCCAGCTAGTCGGGTCAGAAGCAGGATAACGGCGATGACGACTGTGGCCTCGGATAGCTTGTTGACCGCCATCTCGGCCAGGGGGTCGGCTGGCGCATTCACCAATCGAAACAGCCAGGTTCCCCCCAGCCAGACCAATAAATTAGCTGCCGAAGCCACGAAAAAGGCGTAGGCGATCCGCCAGTAATCATGCAGGCGTTGGCTGCGGCGCAGCAAGAGGCTAACGCCCAGAAACAGCACCGGGACAGCCGCCTTGTAGAGGGTGCTGTCGTTGGTGGGGAGGAGCGAGTAGTAGTTGGCAGCCAGCGGAAAAACCAGGATGCCGCAGGCGAAGAAGATAATAAAAAGCGCCAGTCGAAAACCCGTGTCACCCTTCCGCACGATCACCGATTCCATCTGAGGTTCCCTCCTGATTTGCTTCTACTCAGAGACTGTGGTCACTGCCGCGGAATCTGGTCCTTCACCGGCAAAATAGGCCGTCGCCGATTCCTGCAACAGCACGAACAGCGTGTAGCCGCCAATGATCGTGCCAATGGGGCAGTTGATCAGGCTGAACACGCCCACGACCAGCGCCAAAATCCGGCCCCAGGACTTTCGCTTCAGGAGGCCAATACCGGCAATGATGCCGGGAAGCGCCAGAAGAATCATGAACGAACCGGTGCATAGCCCGACGACAAGCAGGATAGGGGTTGCTTCCGATTCGTTGACGGCGACACCGATGCCGGCCAACAGGAAGAAGACAAAACAGCCCATCAACAAGAAAAACCCATCGGAGATGATGTTGAGCCAGGCTACGATGGTGACGTGCTGGTGTAGATCGCGTTCGCTAAGTTGATTCACGGCTTTTCTCCTTCAGTCAAGTTGATCACTGGTTGCGCTGCCACAGAGCGAACGGATCGCCCCGGTGGCAACGCTCTGAGAATAGATTGGTTGATTTCAGCGTTAGAATCTCCATGAGAGTGTGCCATAACAACTATAGCAAAACCCACTCCCAGCAACTCGGCGCAGTGCAAAGTGGCGTGAGCGAGAATGCTCTTTTCTTATGGGTGGAGAAACCCAACTCTGCACTCTCAGTTTACAGCAAATCGACTGTCGCTGCATCGGGCAAAGGGGGAATCCGAAGATTGGCCAGGTGGGTAATTTGTCAGAGGTGTTTTTGTTTCATCACCGTCATTCCTTCTATCGTCCTCGCGAACGCGGGGAAAGCGGGTGTCCATCGATCAAGTGAATGAGCGGCCATCGACTTGTTGGATATCTTGACTGTGCCAAATCAAGAACAGACCAACTAAAGAATAGACCTGCGATCACTACATAGTGCAGAGCATCATGGATCCAACCATTTATCTTGTCCAGATCAGCGCCGGCGCGCTGCGGCCGGATGAGAACAAGCAGTAATGGCAGAATTTCCATCAGGCTGGACAGTAACAGGTACTTGACAGAAATGGGATATCTGGCATTCTGGTAACTGGCCCAGGGAGGGTAGCGCTGTGTCTCCCCAACCTCCCCCGGTAAGGCGATAGCCGAAATGGGGGAGGTTGGGGCAAAACGGCACAAAACCGTCAAACTGCGATTGACTAAGTTCTGGCCTTATTTGCTGAACAACCTCAGTACCACTTTGAAAATCTCGCTGGCAAGGAGGAAGAGCACGCCGGCCATCAGGCAGATGCCTCACATTTGTGGCGTAAGGGACTGCGTATCAAGAATTCGCTGCAACAATGGAATCTCGGTGGCTAAGAGCAAAGCGAGGAGAACCCAGCCATAGGCCAGGAACAGTTTCTTATTGGAAAATGTTTGCGCACGAAATACGGTATCCTTCGGGTAGCGCAGGCTGAGTGAAATGGGTATATGAATGATGGAGAACATCACCATCGCCATGGTCTGAGCTGCAATACTGGAACCGGTAGTGACGTAGGCCCACTGATAAGCCAGTATCGAAAGAATCGCTGCAATTATCCCGACAATGACCAGACGAATCCACGTTGGCCTTTTTATGATATTATCATCGGCGGGGCGCGGCGGGCGTTCCATCAAACCGGGTGTGGGGCTATCAAATCCCAAATTGATGCCGATAACGCCTTGAACAAACCAGTTTACAAACAGAATCTGCAACGGTGCGAACAAAACGAGCGTAATCCCCAAGGCGGCCGACCCCAAAAAGGCCAGGATGAAGCCAAACAGACCGGCCATCTGGAAACGAAGATACTTGAGCAGATTGTCATAGATGACCCGACCATATTCGACCGCGTCCACAATGGTGGCGAAATTATCATCGGTCAGAATCATGACGGCAGCTTCTTTTGAGACATCCGTGCCGGTGATGCCCATGGCCACGCCAATATCGGCGGTTTTCAGCGCCGGAGCATCGTTGACGCCATCCCCGGTCATGGCGACAATGTTGTTTTTCGCTTTCAGAACCTTGACCAGGCGCACCTTGTCCTCCGGGGCTACGCGGGCGATGACGCCGATCTCATCAATTTGATTGGCGGCTTCTTCATCACTCATCGCTGCAAACTCAGCACCGGTGATCGCCCGACCTTCGATGCCTAACTCCTCGGCGATGGCTGCTGCCGTGACTGCATGGTCGCCAGTGATCATACGCACCCGAATGCCGGCAGCCTGCGCTTCGGCGATGGCGGTTTTGGCTTCGGGGCGAGGCGGATCGACGATGCCGACCATGCCTAATAAAGTCAATTGATCGACTTCGGCTAGAAGATCTGACTTTGGATCAAACGTGCCTGGATCAAAGTCGCGGAAGGCCACAGCCATTCCCCTCATTCCCTTTGCACCCAATTGATCGTTGGCGTCTGAGGCCTGCTTCTTATCGAGTGGGTCTATTTGGCCATCCGATTTCCGAATGGTCGATGAACGGGCAATGAGTACATCCGGCGCGCCCTTGACATAGCAGCGCACGACCGGTTGCCCTTCTGTATTGGTCATGTTGTGGAAGGTGGCCATCAGCTTGTAGGCTGAGTCGAAGGGAACTTCGGCGATGCGGGGAAACGCCTCGCGTGTGGCCCGAACCATGATGCCACCTTTTTGGGCCAGCACCACCAGCGCCCCCTCGGTGGGATCACCGACCAATTCGCCATCCTGCACCACCGCATCAGAACACAG